>NZ_MAGO01000015.1 GCF_001687335.1 Dissulfuribacter thermophilus
GGCATAATCAGGATACTGAATACGCATTTTAAGGGGCATCATGGGCAGAAAAATCAACATTAGGATCAAAATCCTAGTTGGGTTGGTAGCGATCCTAATGAGCTTTTGGGTCTCATTCCTTAGCTGGACCTATCTTCAAGACAAAAGGCTATCCATTAGGGAACTCGACCACCAGGCCCTTGGCATCTACCATTATATCGTATTATCCAGGCGCTGGATTGCCAAACAGGCTGGGATCTTCATAAAGGAGGGGGAAGACTCCTATGCTCTTTTAACCCCAACTGAATTTACTAGAGAGCTTGCAGACTATTCCCAACGGATCCTCCCCTTCTCAATAGATATTTCAATCGCGGAAACAGACAATCCCGAATTTCAACCTGGTGAATTTGAAAAAAAGGCCATGCAGGCATTTAGCTCAGGCGCTGTATCCCATACTTGGACGATTTATGAGAAAAAAAATGGGGAAAAAGAATTTTGGTTTGTGGCCCCACTTTACTTCACAAACGAATGCAATTCCTGCCATGTTAAAAGTAATGAAATAATCAAAAAGGCAGTTTTTGGTTGTATTAGTATAAAACTGCCAGCAGAAAAGATTTTGAGCAGTATTAAACAGCGCTTTTTGACCAACCTTTTCTTATTCCTGACCACACTCTTTCTTGCAGTAGTTTTTTTGTGGGCCATGTTGACGAAATTGGTCCTCACTCCTCTGGACAAGCTCAGCCAGATTGCCCAAAAGGTGCGCGAAGGAGATCTCAAGGCCCGTGTTAAAATCGGGGTTAGTCCTGAGTGGGAATCAGTTGCTGAAAGCTTTAATGACATGATTACTGCCATAGAAGAGCAAAATGTCCGTTTGGAAAAGGCAGTTGAAGACGCAGTTTCACGGCTAAAGATCACCAATGAGGAACTTAAAAAGGCCAATGCCTATAAGTCTGCATTTTTCTCGAACATTACTCATGACCTAAAAACCCCTATCACCGCCATTAAAGGGGCGTCCGAGATCCTTGCCAAAAAGCTCCAAGGTAATCCCCAATTGTTGAGTTATGTGGACATCATTGCTAGAAATGTTCAAAAACTCTCAAAAATGGTACAGGACCTTCTAATATGTGCCAAACTAGAAAGCGGTCGCTCTGACCTACATTTTGAAGAAAATAATATTTGCGAAGTTATTGAAGACAGCATCCTTATGCTAATGCCAATTGCATGGGATAAGGAGGTAAAAATACACTATTCTGTCCCAGAAAAGCCCGTGCTTGTGAAATCTGACAGGGCCATGATTGATCAACTCTTTACCAACCTCATTTCAAATGCAATTAAATTTTCTCCAAAAGGAGAGACTGTTGACGTCACATTAGAAGTGATGGAAAATAAATGTAAGATTTTTGTTGAGGATGCCGGACCTGGAATTCCTGAAGACGATTGGGAAAAGGTGTTTCAAAAATTTTATCGAGCAAAAGGGGCTACATCTCAGGAAGGAATGGGCCTTGGCTTGGCTATATCAAAATTCATTGTAGATGCCCACAAAGGGGAAATCAGAGTTTCTAGGTCCAAGAGGGGGGGAACTCTAGTGACTGTAACACTTCCAATAAAAAGCTCGGAACACTTTTAAAAGTTTTGAGTTTTGAGTTTTGAGTTGAGGGTAAGTACCTTAGAGTAAGACATTGAACTCAATAATGGGAGAAAAAAATGACTAATTGGCCTTCGGGGGCAAAGATCTTAGTAGTTGAAGATGACAAGGACATACTCACAGTTTTAAAAGACCAGCTTGAACTCGATGGTTTTGATGTAAAGACCGCTTTGAACGGAAAAGCAGCATTAGAGGTCTTTATTCAATATAATCCTGACCTTATACTCCTGGATCTCAATCTACCTGATATAGACGGCCTAAGGGTTTGCCAAAAAATTCGCACACATACGCAGGAAACTGCTGTAATCATGCTTACAGCAAGAGATAGATTATGTGACAAGGTACGGGGATTTGAGACAGGTTGCGACGATTATATTGTTAAGCCTTTTGAATATCTAGAATTACAGGCAAGAATAAAGGCAGTTCTTAGACGAAAATCTAGCACTGTGGCCAAGCGTGACGTAATGGATTTTGGAACAATAAAAATTTTTCCTCAAAGAAGGGAAGTCAAAGTACAAGGAAGCCCCATTAAACTCACAAAAAAAGAATACGATCTCCTGGAACTCTTTGCAGCACACCCCAATAAGGTACTGAAACGCGAATTTATCATATCAGAACTCTGGCCTAACAAAGAACTATATTCTTGGAGCAGGGCACTAGATGTCCATATTCTTAGACTTAGGCACAAGATTGAACCGGATCCTGAATGCCCTCGTTATATCATTACACATCCTGGAGTTGGCTATAGATTTAGGACTGACGAAAGCCAGGAAGAAGGCCTTTCGTCCACCTGAAGCCTAGAACTTTAGTTGGACATGCATCTACGCATTCTCCGCAATTCCAGCAGTAGGGAAGTGTTGTTTCGCCATCCGCAGGGGAAAGCCCTATGGGGCAGGCCCTTTTACAGAGTCCACATTTTTTACAATTTTCTCGGTTCTGATGAACCAATAACCTTCTTCTTGAACCTATTAAGGCAAGAAGCCCACCAAGAGGACACATATATCTACAAAAAAAACGCCTGGTTACGAAAAAGTGAAGTAGTAGCACTATTATGACTAATACCCCTTCAATGGCAAGTGTGTGGAGAAAGACCGCCATCATGATCTCTCGTCCAACAAGTCCTGGCGGAGACAAAAAGACAAAAAACGGGGCTCCTGCAATAAGTGCAAGCAAAATGTCTCCAATTAGTGCAAACCACAAAAGCCATTTTGGAAAAACCAGATGATCCTTAAAGAACCTAGTCTTACTAAATGGCCTTTTTATGACATCTAAGGTCTCTGATAAAAAACTTATGGGACATATCCAGCTACAAAATACCCTCCCCAACAAAGAGGCTAAAACGACAGGAAGTAACATTCCAACTACAAGAGGTGCATAAATGGATTTTGACAAAAGAATGCTTTCAAGACCTTCGAGGGGAGATACAACCCACAGATCTCCTATTCCTAGGGACTGATACCAACCTTGAATGAAATTGAAATTAAGATAGTAATTCAAAAAAGGATTGATAAGTATCAGCAGAAAGGCAAAAAAAAGGCTTATCCTCCGTAGTGTTCGCCATCTCATCAGTCTGATCCTCACTAAATCCTCATTTCCAATTACTAACTACTCACACCATATGTTCTAGGTTCTCAATCATTATAGATTTGGATAACAGTTTATGGCCTTCTTGGTCCCTTCAGTAGCACCCAGGCCTTTGTCAGTCATGGGACATGCATGAACGCACATACCACAGCCTGTGCAGTGCTCAGGAACTACCACAGGCCGAAGTTCATCGAGCCTTATGGCCTTATCTTTGAAAGGGCAAACATTGTAACAGGTGCGGCAAAGGGTCTCTCCTCTCCAGGTAATGCAAAGATAACGGTCCACTACTGCTACCCCCATCCTCACAGCTTCCTGCTTGATAGGTCTTAGTGTGCCAGTTGGACATACCTTTACACACTTCATACATAGGTAACATGGTACCCTGTCCACCTTGACAAAAGGCGTTCCTGCCCAAACTCCTGAACGAGCATCCATGGCAAAAATGGTCTTATACGGGCAGACCTCAATACACCTTCCACACCTTATACACTTGGTCGCGAATATCTCTTCAGAGACAGCTCCAGGAGGCCTCAAAAGATTAATTGTAACAGGACTCTTCCAAAGTCTTAAAAAGGATCTTCTCCCAAATGAAAGGCTTTCCCTATTCATTCCTCAATTTCATCCTCGACGTTGAGATAGACGAGATCAACTGAAATTACCCCATCAATTTTTTTTATCTCTTCTACCAGTCCTTCCATTTCATTACTGGTCTTTGTGTCCAAGGTAATAACTATGTTTTCCTCGTGCTGTACTTCCTTGCCATTATCGTCTGCTGGTACATAGACATCACACTGGGAGATGCCACTTAGCTGTTCCATAACTGTATTTCCATTGCCTGGAACAACTGTTACAACAAATCCACCAATAGGCATCTTTTCCTCCACTTCAAAACTCAAAACTTCTAAAATGCTCTCTTCCTCCAACTCAACACTCAAAACTTAAAACTCAACACTTCTATAAAGGTCTTTCTTCCTTCAACTCAACACTCAAAACTCAACACTCAAAACTTCAAAAGGAAGGGGGGACCTAAGCCCCCTCCCCCATCCGTTTTTAAACGGAATTCACTAGGAACGGCTTTAGAGGTTTAGGGCCAGAGACGCGCTTTATGCGCGCTGAACAGATCTTAAATTCAGGCTCTTTAGAGCCTGGATCAAAGGCATCTTTAGTGACACGATTTATCATCCTGTCCTCATGCTGATCATGCCAGTAGACAAACACCATTCCCTTCATCGGGCCTTCCACAACCTTGGCAGGAAGGAGATTCTTTCCCCTACGTGACTCCACAAGCACCATGTCCCCTGGCTTTATTCCAAGTCGAGAGGCATCTTCTGGATTTATCTCAACAAAGGAATAGGGATTTGCGCTCATGAGTTCAGGTATCCTTCCTGTCATACTGGAAGTATGCCAATGGTCAATAATGCGTCCTGTGGAGAGATAAAACGGATATTGGGAGTCAGGTGCCTCTGCAGGGCCTTTGTAAGGCCTTATCCACACCCAAAGCTTTCTGTCCTTATGGGCAGGCCCGTAGAATTGATATGGCTTATCATCCTTTGCGTGCTCATCTGCAAGGGGATCAAGACCTCGAACGAACTTCTTTACAGTGCCGCCCTTAAGAGCATATTCCTTGGTTGGAGCAGGCCACTGAACGCCATCTGGCATTTGCATAAGCACCTCATAAGTAGCTCCTCTAAAGTCGTTGTCTCGTCCCTTTGTCAATTTTTGAGTGTACTCATCCCAAATGGCCTTGGGCAGTTCAAAACCTTCTTCCTTTCCTATAAATGGTTCGACGCACTTCTTAATGACAGGATCATTTAACTCTTTTGAGAGCCTCAAGGCCCACTCTCTTACGATCCACACTTCTGGCTTTGCCTCCCCAGGTGGATCCAGTGCCTTGAGGGTAAGCTGGCTACGCCTTTCTGTACAGCCATAGACTCCTGTCTTTTCAAAATGGAATGCAGTCGGCAGCACAAGATTCGCCACTTCTGTAGTGCGGGTGGGGAATATATCGGTTACGACGATGAAACAGTCCTCTCTCTTCAGCCCTTTTATATATTTGTCTGCATTTGGTAGACTCTGGACAGGACTGGTACAATTTATCCAAATGGTCTTAATCTTTCCATCGTTTATTGCCTGGAACATTGCCATTGTATGATAGCCAGGCTTGGCAGGTATCCTCCCCCTTGGTACTCCCCAGAGGTCTTCTACCTCATGACGGAGCTTATCTATCTCAACTGGCCTATGGGCTGGAAGGATATGACAAAGCCCACCAGCTTCACGTACTCCACCACATGCGTTTGGTTGCCCTGTAAGGGATAGACTATCCGCACCTGGTTTACAGAGCTGTCCTGTGAGGATATGGAGATTATGAATGAGATTGTTGGCCCAAACGCCTCTTATTCGCTGATTGATCCCCATAGTCCAAAGGCTCATAGTCGCAGGAGATGTGGCAAAGATGCGGGCAACCTCTCTTATCAAATCTGGAGTAACATTACCTCCACAAATCTTTGCGGCCTTTTCTGGGCTGTAGGCCTGAAGATGCTTCTTATAGACCTCAAACCCCACTTCCTTCTTTGCTTTTCCAACTCTAAAGGTGGCATAATTAGACAGGAAATCCTTATCATATAGTCCTTCTTCAATAATCACATAGGCCATGGAGTTTAAGAGTGCGAGGTCAGTTCCTGGCTCAAATTGTATGTGAATATCTGCAATACGGGAGGTTGGAGAAATCCTTGGGTCTGCATTGATTACCTTTACCTTATCAGGGTTATCGAGCTTTCGCCTCATAATTCTACGGAATAGGACTGGATGGGCCTCTGCAGTGTTACTGCCAATTATGAAAAAGCAATGGCACTTCTCTATATCCGAATAGCTACCTATTGGCTCATCAGCGCCAAACGATGTGATGTAACCACCCACAGCACTGGCCATGCAAAGCCTTGGATTTCCCTCGACATTATTGGTCTTGAGTCCAGCACGCATGACTTTTTGGAAGAGATAGGTCTCTTCGGTGAGGGCTTGACCAGATCCGTAGTATGCAACAGAATTATTACCGTATTTTTTGACAGAATTTGCAAAGGCCTTTGCAGCAATATCAAGTGCCTCATCCCAGGAAATTTCCTTAAAGGGCTGATCCTTCCTTGCCCTGTAGAGTGGTTTTGTTAGCCTGTCGGGATGGCGAATTAATTTATAAAAGAGCATCCCTTTCATACAGAGATAGCCAAAATTTGTACGTGAATCCTTTACTCCTCTAAGGGCCACAGGCCTTCCGTTTTTCAGCCCGAGATCGACCCTACAACCAACACCACAGAGCCTGCAAGAACCACGAACCCATTTATCCACATCAAAGGCATGGCTTATGCCTTCATTTTTAAAACCAAGGTTGACACCGCAAAAGGAGGCAGCAGTTAAGGCGGCCGTCCTCTTTATGAATTGCCTTCTTGTAAGAGCCATTTAGAACACCTCCTTCCTTTATGCCCTACTTTTTGCCCTTAAATTCATGAGCACTATGGCACGACCAACAGGGCTTGTCCTTTGGACAACGATCCATGACCTCCATGTGACAAATACTGCACTGCGCCACATCTGGGACTACCTTCAGGTCATCATAGCCACCATGACACTGAAAACATCTCACCTGCCCAACGCCGTGAGCGGAGTTATACCACTCCTCATAAATCTCAGGGGTAACGTCTTTGTGACACTCATAACATGGCTGCCTTTTTTCAGACTGGCTGAGTGCAGAATGGCCATTAGGATTTGCGTTTTCTGATGCTGGAGAATTGCCATATTGGGCACATGCACCTATGGAAAAAAAAGAGACTATGCCTATAATAGTCATTTTCACTGTTTTCTTCATACCTTACCTCCACCCTAATTCGATTCGGGCCTCTCCCTCCAAAGGAGAGAAAGACCCGAGTTTCTTGGAGCCTTAGAAACTCACCATGAGTCTTGTCCAAAACACATCTTCGTCGTAACCACCTGCAAGCCCTGGAGCTCTACTTGCTGAACTATTCAATTCATTGTAGTGGGCGTACTTGATTAGACCTTTAACATTCTTATAGAGTGTCTTGACGACAAGAACATCAAACTCGTCTCCATAGGCATCATCGAAGCCACCTACGTTATCATCAGTGCTGTCAAAATAATGATAGACGAGCTTACACTTTGCCCCCATGTACTTGATGGTGACGTCTGCATAGTAGTCGAGAAGGCCATTTACCAGAGAACCGCCATTGGTCCCGATAAACACATCTGCCCATCCATTGAACTTATGAGCAGTTGAAAAGAGGGTATCAAATGGCCTGTCATCAGCGCTATTGGAATCGTCCTGCCCTTCGATGTAGCTAACACCAGCTCCCACAGAGAACATTTTGTTCAGATCCACCCCAAGATAGCCATTGAACATCTGGGCAGAGACATCGATGTCATTATCCTGCCAATCTGTCTGGTAGGCGTAATCAATGGCATACTTAACCATCATTACTTTACCAACTGCGCGAAGCCCATAGGTTGCTAGGTCTCGGGTATCATTTTCAGAATTCAGCAAGTAGCAAAAGGCAGACAACTTATGTCCTTTGATGCCAGTATAGGTTGCATGGAACATCCAAAACCCGTCTAGGTCGTTCTGGGTCAAAAGAATAGTGTTTTGGCGATTGGCATACCCTGCAAATAGAATGACATCCTGAATTGATTCATTTGTAATGGTAACTCCATCAAAGGACTGGGCATTCTGACGCCATCCAATGTTTCCGATGAGCCTGTGATCATCTAGAATTATCTCCTGACGTCCCAGTTTGATGTGTGTCTGAGGAATAAAAGCAAAATCGAGGTACGCCTGATGAACCCGGCTCCCCTCAGGATCAGCTATAACGTCTCTACTCTTCTGCGCTCCACCTTTTAAGTCATTAAAATCCTCTTCTATATTTGTAAGATTCTGCAGCTGAATAAAGGCACTGGTCCCCATAAATTGACCAGTCCTGTAGTTAAGCCTGGTCCTCACATTTAAGCCACTAGCAGGAGAATTGCCTGCTGGATCTTTCAAGTCAGAATACTCATAACTCACCCTTACGGAAGCTGAAAATTTACCGCCTTGAATGGCCTTATAAAAATCATCGATCTCAGTTTGGGCCATGACTTGCTTAGAAGACACCACAAAAAAGGCAAACAAGGCCAAAATCCCCAAAAAAATTGTACTACGTTTCATAATCCTAACCCCTCCTTCTCTTTGTTTTTTGTTATTGTTTTACAAACATCTCCAAAATAGGACTGGAATAAATGAGGTAATAACCAGAGTCAGGTTCATCACTAGAGACACCATCCCCTTTTCCTTTATCTCTCTCACTCCTCAAAAAGGATGTAGTCTGGACTTTAATAGTGGCTATGACCGATCCATTCCCATTTTGGGTTATGTAGTCTTTGTAATTGTTCTCATCTAAGAGCTCTCCATCCGCTGAAAAAAACCAATACAGAGTCTGTCCATGGGCAGTAGTGGTAGGGAACCCGTATCCAAGGGTGAATGATCCGACCAAGTCCTTGATAGCCTTCCGAGACCATACCTTATGGTATTCAGAGATTAAGATCACTAGATTGCTATCTTTTTCTGCGACAATCTGAAGATCTCCATCCTTAAACCTGAAGGTGCCTTCGGCTGTTGGGGGCAAGCTCTGTTCTTCCGCCTTTCTCAACTGTTCTTCACTAAGGGGATAACAAAGCCTGTAGCCTGCTCTTCCAAGATCCAGCTTCTGAATATCCTTTATGAGGCTGTCAGGAATCCTGCTCTCTCCTGCCCAAACAATCGATACTGAGACCAAAATTAGGCACACTGACAACGCTAGGCTTCTTATTCTAGCTTTTCCAGAATCAGTCATTATTTTGAACTCCTGTCCTATAACCTAAATTGGCCAGACCCAAGTAGGTCTGGCCACCTTTTTGTCATACCTTTTAGCACATTACTTCACTAATTAGATTTTTATTGACCATAGCGGAGCTTCTGCTCTTCCTTTATGAGCTTAAGCACCTCTGCACTTCCGCCAGTCCTGGTCCAGATGTGCTCGGGTTTGCTCAAGATCTCCTTAATCATCTTCTTATACTTTTCGCCCTTGCCAGCCTTTTCAGCCCTCTCCTGTACCAATGGGAGGAACTCTGTGTAGAAATGGCGGGCAATCTCGTACATTCCATGCCAGTGCACATAGTCTGGGCCATGCATTGCAGCTGCCATACGGGTACGACGTCCTTCATGATGCCAGATCTCAAACCAGTACCAGCCTATTGGATTCTGGAACTCTGTACCCTTCCAGATCCCGTCTTTCTTGAGTTCTTTTACGAGTTTGAGCCCAGGCTTGATGAACTTGTCATTATAGGTATAGACAAGAGAGTCAAACTGCTGATAGAACTGCTCTACCTGGCTCATGGCATGACAGGACTTACAGACCTCTTGCATGTTCTTGCGGCGTTCTTTCCAACTAATTACCTTCTGGATGCGCTTCTCAACTATTTGCTTGACGAGTTTGTCACCCTTTCTCACATAGACCTTCTGTTTGGCCTTCTGACCAGGCTGAGGAGGTATTTCACCTGGGACGTCGGTTGCTGTACCATCGACAAATATCACTCTGTTGAGCTTCACAGAGAGAGGTGCTCTAAGATTCCATGAAATTCTGTCGCCAACATTGTGGGTGTTCTGGGCAATGGAGCCATTTGCCTTTACATATTGGCCCATATGGCAGGTGGAACATGTTGGAGCGAAGTAATAATCTTTTCCGAGCACCCACTTTCCAGTCTTTAGAATGTCCATGCCATTCATGCCAGGACCACGAATAGCACTGAAGTATGCAATACCATGCTTAGACTCTTCATAGACCTCTTTTTGTGGGTGATCAGGCCCAAGGTGGCACTTACCGCATGCATAGGGCTGGCGCGCGACACTGGCCCTAAATGAATGTTTGGAGTGACATGCGTTACATGTCCCCTTTGTACCGTCAGGATTAATTCTTCCTATGCCACTGTTTGGCCATGTCATCCAGTCAATAAGGGGCGCACCTGTATCATTTTTAAGTGGAGCCCCAACTCTGTCATAAAGCTTCTTTTTCTTTACTTGGCCGTTCTTGTCCCTTACAAGCTTGACAACAGAACCATGGCACTGCCAGCAGCCATTTACCGCATCTGCCTTTGTGGTGGGAATACTGCCAATAACCTCACCAAGGACATTGTCAAGAGAGGCCATAATCTCACCAGCTGTACTATGATGAGAGTTCATCATTTCTTTCAATTCCCTCTCATGACACATGCCACAGTCTCTTGGTGTCATTAGGGTCCTGATATATGCTCCCTCATGCATAAACCCCCATTCGTCACCCTTTTCAGTTGCATGACAGGTGTAGCATCCAATAGGACCTTCCTTTGCTGCAGCATGTGGGGAATTTTCCCACTGAAACACCAACGACTTGTTTTCCTTCAGGTGACACATCACGCATTTCTTGTTAAGCTCTTGCACCTTAGGATTCTTTACATCTTTCGAAAACTCTGTAGTGGCCATGGCCGGCGCTACAGATAGGCAAAAAAAGGCCAATAAACTCAGAAAAAAACCCCTTTTTTTCATACTTCTCCTCCTATCTCTTTTTTGGTCTGGAATTCATTAAAAGATTGACCAGTTATTTTTAATCATCCTTCACCTCATGCCTCTTCCCTCCCTTCCTGTTTTTCTATTAAGAGGCCTCGGCCTCTGGCTTTGCCGGATGCCAAAGTGGAAAGATTTTTGAGAGTATGAAGAGTACCACCAGTGGAAGCGCGAGAATTATTAGACCTGCTAGGAGCCCCTCCTTCCCCAAAAACTCCAGATCAAAGGAGGCATATCCACGACCACTTTTGGAAATTAACTGGCCACCAATTACAACGTTCCAACGCATCAATATCACCTGGAATAGGATCATGACTGAAACAAGTGAGGCAAAAAACTTGAGTGTGGGCGTGCTCACATTGGTAAGGGAAAGCCATGCCAACAACACGAATGGTATCACTGAAAAGACTCCCATTTGAAGCGTCCAGAAAGTAGTATAAAGAGGACCATTAAGGAGCCCTTCTACTATGTGCCAGTGCTCTACCCGTAAATATGCATGGACCCCTACATCCAAGAGCTCCATGGTCAAGTCGAGAATAAAGAAGCCCCAAAGGAACTTTACCAATGTTTTAATACAGTTAGCATCAGGCTCTTCTCCCTTAAACTTCATAATCAAGATATAGAGTAGGGTGATCCCTGCAATTCCGGATACACTAGCTGAAAGGAGGAACACCACTGGCATAAGTGGAGTGAACCACCAGTGCACGGCCTTTACTCCACCAAAGATGAAACCAACATATCCATGGAGCGTACATGCCCATGGAATACCTATGGCTGCCAGGAATTTGATAACCTTTTTGTCTGCTTCACGAGATTGTGGAGTCACCTGAGTGACCCCAAAGGTAAGCAACCAGTATAGTTTTTTGAGAACCCCCTGAGTCCTATGATACATATCTACCAGGGTTTCTCTATAGACAAGCAAGATCTCCATGATAAGTAGCAGCCCGTATGAGCCATAGATGTAACCGAATCCTGCCATTGCCGACGTAGGACTCGGCGTGATCAACATCTTAAATGCCCTCTCTGGATGCCCAAGGTGGTTCAAAAGGGGCAGGGTACAACAGGTCCAGAAAGCAAAGGCAAAGACCAATGAGAAGCGCGATACAGGCTTAAGGGCCTTTATGTTAAATACGTGATATAGGGATGATACTATGAATGCCCCTGCAATAATCCCAGTTATATAGGGGTAAAGGACAATCATAAAGCTCCAGTGCACATGGTGCTCGTTTGGCAGTATAAATCCTGTTAATTCAGTCATCACATCACCTCCTGGCGGGCGCCAAGATAGTAAAGATTGGGGTTGGTACCCATGTCTTTCTTTAAGACCGTGAGTATGTTTGGACTGTGTAAAATCTTATAGACCTCGGAGTTCTTATCATTCAGATCCCCAAACCTCCTTGCCTTTGTAGGACAGGCGTTAACACAGGCGGGCAAAAGTCCTCGTCTGACCCTATGGTAACACCAGGTGCATTTGTCAGAGGTGTGGCGCTCTGGATGGATGTAACGAACTCCGTATGGACATGCTTGAACGCAATAGGCACATCCTACACACTGCTCATAATCTATGAGGACAAATCCGTCTGGAGTCTGGAACGTAGCCCCAACCGGACATACCTGAACGCATGGGGGATCTTTACACATATTACACAGTTTGGGCACAAAGAATGCGTCTCTAATAGGCTTTTTTATGTCAGTCCTAGGCTGAAATCCATTGATGCCCCCATCAGGGGAATCCACGAAGACCTCCCCGTCTTCAGCAATTATGTATCTTTCGATCCAGGTTCGAGCAAAAGGATCTGGCACATTGTATTCATTCTTGTCAGCAACACAGCAGGAACCACAACCAATACACCGGTTTATATCCACTATGAAGGCAAAGCGCCTCTTGAACATGTCATATTCTTGTTCTCGTATCCCTGGAATCTGCTCAGGCGGCAACATGCCTGCTCCTGAGTCAATTACCATTAAAATCGTACCTGCTATTGCACCTCCAAGTACCTTCTTTATGAAAGAACGCCTATCCTTGTTTATAAGGTTCTTGGCCTCTTCCATACTGATCTCTTTTGGAACTTTAGGGGTTTTACTGGACATTTTCACCCTCCTTGAGCATTGGGAACATCTTATTGGCCATATTGATATACTCGAGGGGTGCGTGTACGAGATGACACTGATTGCACAGATGATCTGGCTCAACTTTCTGCTTTTTGAGATGATCTGGGTAGTAGACCGTTTTAATAACCTTGGGATCCCCTGGCCTGGACCTCACCGCCCTATCGTGACATCTCAAACACAACCTGTTGATCTCACTGCCCTTGTGCACCTTAAGGTAGCCTATGACCTTTCCATCTTTTACATGGTCAGCCAAGGGGCCATGACAAAATTCACAGGAAACCGCACTGTGTTTACCCTTTGCATGGTATTCGAAATCCCACTCATGGCACTGCTTGCAGGAGGCATCAGTCTCATGCACCAATGGCCTGCTAATCTCTTCATCGATGTATGCTGCCCTATAATGGCCATAGCGCCCAAAGGTCCCAGGGGTAAAAACTATCTTTGCTATCACGACAATGGCGATCACCCCCAGCAGCACAAGGCCCATTCTCTTTAAATGAGTTTTTGATCCTGTTTGCACCTATGACCTCCTCTCTAAAAAGGCATTACTCCCCGACCGCGCCTTGAAAGGCCATGCAAATCGACTCATGGTCGTTATATCTCAAAACCAAGTAAAGTTGTTGTTAAAGATGTAACAAACCTGTTAAAAAAGGAGCAAGCCAAGATCCTTGACAATCCTTGTCTAACTAGGTATGCTTGCGAGTCCCGCTGTAATAGTCGGGGGTAGTACGCGTTTATTCAATGACGGAGGAAGGACAATGTACGCTGTAATAGAAACAGGTGGAAAACAGTATAAGGTTACCCCGGGTGAGGTATTGAATATTGAAAAGCTGGATGCAGAGGTAGGAAGCGAAGTCTTCTTTGAAAAGGTCTTAGTAGTGGAAAAAGACAACGATATCAAAATAGGTGCCCCGGTAGTAGAAGGCGCCAAGGTGTCTGCAGAGGTCATCGAGCATGGAAAAGGGAATAAGGTGATCGTCTTCAAAAAGAAGCGTCGCAAAGGCTACAAGGTAAAACGTGGGCACAGACAGCATTACACTACTGTAGCCATTAAGGCAATAGAAGCCTAAGCAAAGGAGGTCACAATGGCACATAAGAAAGCTGGTGGAAGCAGTAAAAACGGAAGAGACAGTATTGGTCAGAGGCGAGGCGTCAAGCGCTTCGGAGGACAATTCGTCCGCGCTGGAAATATCTTGGTAAGACAACTCGGCACCAAATTTCATCCTGGTAAAAACGTGGGCATGGGCAAAGACTATACCCTTTTTGCCAAGATCGACGGAGTTGTAAAATTTGAAACAAGGAGAAACAGGCAGCTCGTAAGCGTCTATCCTGCAGCATAAAAATCCCACCTAAGTCCTTAACGGCAAAGGGTGATTAGTTGCAGAGTTTACGTAAAAAGATATCTTTGACTTAAACAAAAGGCCCTCAAACATTTTGAGGGTCTTGTTTTCTTGATAATATTCACATGAAACAAAACCTCAGTTTTTCTCCAGACGTCGCTTGGCCTGCCTACACACTGTCCCATACCCTGTAAGTCATTAGTGCATCCATGCTGCGCATCTTTATGCCGGAATCTCAAGTTTTTTGAGGGAAAAACTATGAATGGGACAAACTGGGAATGCTCCCTTGGCAAAGGCTAGAGTTAGGTTTTATATTTTTCAAGGGAATTAAAGAAAAAACACTACAAAAAGACAATGAAATTTTTAGACGAAGCCAAAATATTTGTCAAAGCTGGGGACGGCGGACCTGGATGCGTCAGTTTCAGAAGGGAACGCTATGTTCCCAGAGGTGGGCCAGATGGCGGTGATGGTGGCAAGGGAGGAGATGTAGTATTCGTAGTCGACCCATCCTTAAACACTCTTTCTGAATTCAGGCGGAAAAAGCGTTTTATTGCCCAACGCGGTGAGGCTGGCAGAGGAAAGAGCCAGCATGGAAGGGCGGGAAAAGACCTTGTAGTCAGAGTCCCACCTGGCACCATTGTAAAGGATGCAGAAACTGGGAGGATTTTAAAGGATCTTACCACGCCTGGCACTCGCTGGATTGCTGCAAGAGGTGGAAAGGGCGGAAAGGGCAACGAACGATTCAAATCTGCTACACGCCAGGCCCCGAGGTTTGCCCAGCCAGGCCGCCCCGGTGAGGAGAGATGGCTCGATCTTGAACTCAAATTGATAGCAGACGTAGGCCTGGTTGGAGAGCCCAATGCGGGAAAATCCACCTTTCTTTCCAGAGTTACTTCAGCACGGCCCAAAATAGCAGATTATCCCTTTACTACAATTCGGCCCATGCTTGGAGTCGCAGATCTTACAGATGAGAGGACCCTTGTCATAGCAGACATCCCAGGGCTTATAGAGGGCGCCCACAAGGGTATAGGCATGGGGCATCAATTTCTAAAGCATATTGAACGGACCAAGGTTTTACTCATCATACTAGATCTATCCCTTGGGAAGGCTGCTGCCCTAAAGTCCTTTGAGACCCTAATGAATGAACTAAGCGGATACCATGACTCATTGAATAGAAAGCCTCTGGTGGTGGCCTTGAACAAAATTGATCTTCTTGGTGTTTCCGAAAGGAGTGAGTGCGTGGAACTCTGCAACTATTTTATACAAAAGGGAATCTCCTGCCATCCCATCTCAGGCGTAACTGGCGAAGGGGTTGCCCAGCTATTGGAAACCCTTTGGCTAAAGGCCCGTGGGCCTAATCCAGATGACCTTCCTGGCTGTATATAGAGTACCGTTTAGTACCAAGCCCACACCTATCTCATAAGGTCCCTCTGGCAATCCTGATGGAATAATGCCATCACCCAATGGGGCTTCTTTGGCCCCAACCAGGACAAAATTTTCAATGTCCTCTGTAAACAAAACAGGGCTTCCAAAGGGTTGAGTAAAAAGCACAGGCTCAGATGATGCTATACCAGGCCAAGTATAATAGGTATTAGTGCGCCTGCCGTCATAATCAATTGGGCCATTGATCCTTATGGCAATATCTCCGTAACCACCTGAGACATTGATAAGTGATAGAGAGACCTCGAGCCTATCTCCATAAGAGAGCCCTTGATCCCCAGAAAAACCCAATTTCACTCGGGGAACGTCCGGGTTACCTTGCGAGCCGTCCTTTGATGCTAGGCTACACGCATTAACCAGGCCAAATCCAGATTGCGGATCAAACCCTGGGTTATACAAATCAACTGCAGATTCAAGCACCCGGGCCATAATGTTTTCAGGAGCATCGTTTGGGTAGCTGCTCATATAAAGGGCAATCACTCCGCTAACTATTGCTGCTGCAGGGGAGGTTCCGGTCACACCAATATAGCTGTGTCCCAACCACGTGCTCATAAGATCAAGTCCTGGGGCCACCAGTGAGAGCCCTTCTCCCCGATTACTGGCTTGAATCAAATGATTGTTGGCATCAATGGCACCAACCCCGATCACAGTGCTGAATCTTGCAGGAACCGCCACTTCCATTCCGCTATTTCCTGCGGCCGCAACAACGATCTTTCCCCTAGAGCGTGCATATTCAATAGCTGCCTTTACCCATTCTACCTCACTATCTATAGTAAGGCTGAGATTTATAATAGAGGCCTCGGTTGTGGCTGCTGCAATTATGGCAGCTGCAAGGTCTGACGAGTAGAAGGATCCTTCTCCTCCTCTGTTTATTTTAAAAGGTATTATTTTGGCATTTGGAGCCACACCGCAAAAGCCCTTTGAATTCATGCAATTGCCGGCTATCAATCCTGCCATGAGGGTGCCATGCCCGTTTTCATCAGATGGGTCATGATCATTGTCGCCAAAGTCATAGCCCTTGTCATAGAGAACGTTTCCTGAAAGACCCTCATGGGTCCAGTCCACACCTGTATCTATAAGGGCTATGATAAGCCCGTCCCCAGTAGTCTTAGACCATACGTCGCTTGCGCAAAGACTCGATAACCACTGGGAGCTGCTACTAGGAGTAGTTGATTGAGTAGCCAGACTGATATGGCCGGTTAGATCTCGAAATCCAGAATCGATTTTTTTCTCAGATTCTACCACAACCCATGGGAGGGGATCTAGGCTGTGAACAACCTTGGCCTGTTGAAGTTCGCTATTCAGACCGTCTTTTGGCACAATAAAACGATAGGTTGCCCCAAAGGTAGATCCCGAAAACAGAAGAAACAACAAAACTAGAAATCTTAATACGATCATTCCAATCATAGGCATCAAAAAAGCGGCCCATAAAGGGCCGCTTCTGTTCTATTCAAGGGAGGGGCGCTCCCCTCCCAATCAATAGCTAGATGTTACTCAACAGTTACCCTGTAAGCAGCACCCCTGAAGGTGGAGAAGTCTCCGCCTACTGCATAACCGTAGTAGATATCGTAACTACCTGGGAAGTTGCTGAGATCAATGCCATTAATACCTAAGTCGAAGCACTGCTCAGCACCAAGTGTTGCACTGGCGAAAGAAGGTATATCGCCACCCTGGTACAGATCCCAGGTTACCTGGCCGAAGAGACCCTGTGATGCAACGTAAAAATCGCTTCCTATAGCAATTGCTGCATAGAGATCGGCGCTCTGTCCCTGAGCATCGTCAGGTACGTTGAGGCACGGTGCAATAGTGACGTTTGTCACATCTGCTGGCTTCACCTCATTTGCAGCAGGATCGAGGTTTGCTGCCTCAACAGCATCCATCTTTGGAGAAGTGGCTGGAGGTGCTGGTGGAGCTGCGACTGCTTCTCTTGTTACAGTAAAGGTCTTTGAAGCAGTAACAGACCCGTCAGCACTGGTGAGTGTAATAGTGAATTCTCCGGTACTTTCACCTACGGCAATAGTCAGGACCTCTCGCCCAGGATTAGTTGTGAAGTCAACAAGTTGGCCTGAAGCATAGGCTCCACCGTACAAACCAGTAATGGTTGGATTTACACTACCACTCCAAGAAATGGTTACACCTGGAGTATAAACATATCTCTTTCCACTTTGATCAAGACTCTCAATCTCTACACCCACCTCAGCATTTACAGGTATTGCAGTCTGCTCAACATTGATAGCGAGATTCGTCAATGTTTTTGCACTTGGTACATCAACACTAATATCGTTTGCTGTAACACCTGGTTTCGTATATGCAAATGATAAGGTGTCAGTACCAGTGAATTTAGCTGGATCATAGGTGATAGTTACTACATCTCCAGTCTCACCGGCCTTAAGCACGCTATTTCCGCCTGCGATAGATACACTACCATTCTGAGAAGTTACAGATATAGTGCCTGCATTTGCAACGGTTATATTATTACCATATGGGTCTGTCATGCGGAGCTGGCTTTCGTTAAAGGTAGCCACGAAATTTGTTCCAGATGGAGTTGCCTTTAATGCAGTCACCTCTTCATTATGCCCATTTACTAATTTCCCTGTGCTTGGACTTGCGGCAGTAATATCGCCGGTAGTGTCATTGCCTTGGTTGGCAACTGTTACTTCACCATATGCACCAAGACTATCTGCGATAATATAGTATTCATCGCTGGCCACACTCAGTGTACCAGTAGCTTTCTGGAACAATGCTTCTATTGTAGAAGAGGCCTGAGCCAAAGAAACCTCTATGGTCTCTACTACCTGTCCTTTTACTACATGCTTTACCACGATAGTAGTTGCCTTGCTGGTTGAAACATACTCATCAGCTCCGGCTGCACTACCAGGTGCTACATAGGAACCATCTGCTGCAGTATTTGAAGTGGTATTTCCATCAAGAGCGACATCGAATGCTTTAAATGATACACCAGCGGAAACTGGTGCAGTCCAGGCGGAGTTCACTTGTGCAATGAGATTTCTGTCAACCACCTTGATAGCTAGTGGATCCGATGCCTGAATCGTTGCATCAGTTGGAATTGATGCTACAAGTGAAGTAGTACCTAACTTAAGCACCTCACCTGGTGCATTTCCCAATACATCTGTACCTTTGGAAGCGTTATTGACTATGCTAATACTAAGTGCGGTATCACTTACCACAGAATTACTGTCCTTAAACTGAAGAGCAATAGAACTTCCAGTAGCATTTTTGGTTTTATTACCATATTTATCCAACAAATAAGCTGTGATGGTTGTTCCAGCGGCGTTTGTAGCATCGTTACTGATTACACTCTTCTCAGATGTGAGCATCAATTTTACGATTTCAGCTTTTGGATTGACAATTAGAGTATCATCGTCTGTGACATCCACAGAATCTCCTTCAAAACCAGACAATGTTGCCTTAATGTAATAGCAACCTGCTTCTGTCACAGTTGTTGGCACAGTGACATAAGCAACACCAGCACTCATTGTACCTTCAAAGGAATAAGTGTTAGAAGCAGCATTCAGCCCAGTATAAGTATCATAGCAGTTGGCCTTTGGATATAGAGTAACAGTTACAGTACCAGCGGCTGTTGTATCCACGGCGCCTGCATCATTATAGGCAACAACCTTAATCTGGCCACCAGCTGCTCCGGCAGTCATTACTCCGTCAATACCGCCTACGATGCTTGTATCAGAAACACCACTTAAGTCGGAAGCACTTCTGTTAAATGCATCCACGTCAATAGATGCTACTGAGCTAGATACTGCATTAACAGTAACAGTCTTGGTAGTGGTGTCTATAGTATTGTAAGTAACACCACCCTGCTCATTGAAAAACTTTTCCTGCAAGGTAACGGTTATAGTGTCAACTCCGCTGACAGTTGCAGGATAAGAAATGTTAACCTTACCTACGCCTTGAGTTAAGGTAACATATTTAACACTAGCGGCAAAATTTCCGGCAGCTGGGTTAGCACCACTGGTACCACCAACAACATTCACGGTCCCCAACTGACTGGTAACTACTGCCATTATAGTAGCACCGAACTGCTCGCCGTAGAGATCCACCTCTCCGTTGGCATTTAAACCCAAGACGGTCATATTAATGGTCTCACCGGCATTGACCTCTGTTTTATCCAAAATAAACATTCCCTTAACAGTTGAGGTTTTTGCCAATGCCCCACCTACCATTGCACTCAATACGAAGATAAGCGCAATAATTGGGGTAATAACTTTTCCTCTTGCCTTCATTCGAATTCCTCCCTTTTTTCAAAAGGTTTCTTGTTTGTTTTTTCTCCTCTCTTCGGGTTTTGCAACTCTAGTCACAAAACCCAGCCTTCGGCCACGTTTTATTATTCGTCCACCTTCCTCTTCCCCGAGCAGCTATCGCGATACAAAAATCACAATTTAAAAACTACACTGCTCAGGCCTGCATCACCCCCCTTCATTTAAAGATTTAAAGCCCTCCAGAGGAGCTTCGTCAGAGATCTTAACCCAACCTTTAGAGTATATTTTTTATCATTTTGTCTCAGATTCATCAACAAATAAATTATTAATATAAATCACTACTCACTCCACATACCCAGCCCTCCATCTCTAAAACCACAAGACAACTGACTATAATTATGCAATATATATGCCAACCATTACCCCCACCCACTATCAACTCACACTATCATATTTTATAGGCAAGAAACCCCAAAAAAGACAATAACGACTATTGTTGCATCACAATATCACTCTAAGCCCATAAAAAGAACACTTACCTTGACATCTAATAAATGGACAATCTAACAATATTTCTGCTATTAACTACACTCCAAAACACCTACATTAGCCTAAAAAGGATCATTCTCACAGGCAAAAACGACACAAAAAAACCTTGCATAAAGTTTTTCCCCTAAACAATTGACTACCGATGAGGGCCATTTAATCATACCTATAAAAGATTTTTCTTGAATATATCCAGTTTATTATAGAATTCATCTTGAGATAACCACAAATCAACGAGATGGACCTCAGACAAGCATCAAGTCTCGCTTTTGTTAAAAAATTAGCGAGAAACCCAGAAAACCCAAAACACCCCCGAATAATTGTTGGTCAAATTTGACCAACATGGCTAAAATTAACCAAACTAGACAATATAACAAAGTGGATCAGCTAAAATCCCCCACAAGCACATCCTTTGGACATATAGCAAACCCAATCCATATTACCCACCATAACAATCGCTCTATAAGAACTTGAAGTTCCTTAATATCTCTGCATGCACCTACTTCCGCTTGACATATTTAGGAATTGCACTAACAGAATCTCTTAAGCGGTCTTCCTATTCAATCCTCTTGCTTGCCTCTTCTCCTGCCTATATTTTAATCTGATCCTCAAGACAATACTGATAATTTCTGTTATAAAATTTTTAAATATACAGGTTAATATCCACAGAAAACATAATCATTCTCGAAATACTACGTTACTTCTTCAAATCGTTTGTCTAACGGCTTAATCGGCTTGTCGATCCATTCGATATGCTAGTTCATGTCACGTCCTTATACGAAAAAACTTTAATCAATGCAGTATCTGATTAATTAAGCATCCTCGAAAGGGCTGCCCTGCTAAGGTTTCTGTTGCAAACAAGGAAGCGATATATCTACCTCTACATTGTCCTTTCCTAATGGCACCAATCTCCTTTCGACTCTGTCTCCCAGTTCTCCTCCGGTAGCTGTCAGTTCATAAAGCCCTCCAGAATCTGGCCTTAAAACATAACCGCCAGCCCCCCATGTGGTTGTTTCATATAATTTTTCAGCCCCCTTTACCTGTATAGTCACACCCCCTAGGCCCTCTCCCGCAGTATATAGCCCATCGCCATTACAGTCCTCATAGACCACTCCAGTGATGGCAGGCCTTCGATCCTGTAAATCTGCTGCAAAGTCGCATGTAATTACATATACCTGTTTTTCCCCGAATCCTGGCAGGTTCAGTTGGGCCCCTATGAGCCCTATACCAATTTCCTTGGCTTGGGGATTGAAAATCACTGGGCCTATGTACCTTCCAGGGGTAAGCTCATCTATAAAAAGATTTTGAAAGAGGCTCTGTGCCATATCATGGCCAGGAAGGAATTTTTCCAGAACAAGAAGCCCTATATGCTCTGCTACAAAACTAGGAGAATAGCCCCTCTCCACAATGCGATCAAATGGAGTGATGCCCTCCGGAGTATTATATTCGTAATATAGCCTAGTCAGCATGTCATCACTATGACCAAGGGCCGCTTCCCTCAGTACATTATTCGGGACCACAGGAGGAATGCCTCTTTCAAAGACAGGGAACCATACTCCTGCAATCTCTCTTAGACGCTCTACGTCCATCCCCAAAAATTCTGCCATTAAAAAGGGTTTTGAGCGCGCAAGATTGATTAGATAGAGGATCTCCTGTTCTACAGGAGAAATACCCTCTTCATTGGCTTCGCAGATGGCACTTGATGCCAACACTATAAAAGACAAAAAAATTAAAAGGATTCGCTTCATTGCCCTATTCCCCTTCCAACAAATATAGAGAATGCAAATCCTATTCCATCAGTGTTTTTACGAGGTAGAAGGCAGAAGGGAGAAGCCTTTTAAAAGTGTTGAAGTTTGAGTGTTGTGACTTTTGTACAGGCAGGGCCTGCTTCTTCCTTCTACCTTCTACCTTCTACCTCTTCAAACTTGCGAGCTGCATAATCCGGGATTATAGTCACGCCATCAAAATTATGAAAACTACTTCCGCCGAAGATATTAAATTCTATAATGAATATTTTTTCTGCAGCAATCCATTGGCTTAGGACAATAGGCAAGTCCAGGACCCTTTTAAGAGTTTTCTGTATACGGGAATTAAAGGGTAAATTTGCCGGTTCCTTTGGTGGCCTTCTCTGGGTAATAGCCATGCCCCTTTCCCAGATACTGGTTTATCTATTCGTATTCAATACCGTATTCAAAGTAAAGCTCGACAGATTACAGGTCGGAACTGATAGCTTTGCCCTGTTTTTTCTATGCGGCATGTTTCCGTGGATATGCTTTCAAGAGGGGATATACAGGTGCTGCTCCATTTTATTGGAAAACTCCAACCTCATAACCAAGGTCAACTTTCCAGTAGAAATACTACCCACGTCGGCCCTTTCTACAAACTTTTTTATTAACGGAGCTGGTTTCATCATATTCCTTCTCTATGTGCTCCTTGTAAAAGGCCTTACCATCTCCGTAATATTCCTACCGCTAATCTTCATGGCCTTTTTCCTATTTTCAATAGGACTCGGCCACATTGTTGCTGGGGCAACCGTCTTTCTTCGAGATATTCAACATCTTTTGCCAGTTGTACTATTTGTTTGGTTCTACCTTACCCCTATAATCTATCCCAAAACAATGGTCCCAAATACGTTTCACTTCCTATTCCTACTGAACCCCATTTATCCGTTCGTGGAGCTCATTCGAGCTGCTGTCTTCGGAACGCCAATAAAAGGCGTTGAGGCTCTATTCAGCTTGGCCTGGACTTTTTTGTCCTTCTTTGGAGGCATCTTCTTCTTCAATAAAGTTAAATCGTCGTTTGCTGATATACTTTAGTCAAATGCATTCTCAATATCTTTGAGCGTTTTACAGATTTTTGGCATCTCTTTTAATTCGGGATAATCCTCTACCGCAACTGCGGCTTTGAGATATAAATAAAAATTCTGCCCTGGAAATTTTTTCTGAAAATCTTCTTGGACCCTTGCAAGATCAAAAGGACACTTTTCCCACAGAAAGGCAATATCAAAAGGATCTTTCCAGATTATCTGGCGCCCACTTGCGTAGAGTTTGTTCAAAAAGAGATCGTAATCGCTGAAAGAACGGATGCCATTTTCCATACGAAAAGGTTCGATAGATTTAAAAGGAAACAGAATAAAAGACACTTTAACGCCCTGTATATATATATATCCAGGTGGTCGGCTCCAGGTTGTCTTTCAAAAGTTTCAACATGAAAAGAACGTCGAATTCTTGATAGGACTGCGTTAAAGAAAAAGTCATTTTCTGAAAAAAAAATCAAAGTCCGTGCTTTCCCAGTGGTGATATCGAAACATGACAGCTGTTCCACCTCCAAGAATGAAGGCCGGGGCAACAGTTTGTATGTCACAGGCCAGGGTTAGAAGTCTTTTTGTCAGTTCCACGGGTTGCTCCATTCCCTGACAGCCGCTCTACAGCCACGAAATACATCATTATAGGTTTTCACCACATATATGCAAGCCTCTGGCCAGAGTTTATAGGCGAGCTTTACGGCTTCATAACTAGAAGAGTTGCACATAATCCGGTGTACCAGAATTTCCAGCATAATTCTTCCATTGACGGCATCCCAGGCCCAACGCCGCAGTTCAGGGGGGACTTTTACAATTTCAGTGAATTTTGGCCTAATTCTTTTGGTTGGACCCGAAACGTACATATTGGTTCTCAACTTTCCCGCAGTCAGGCAGACAGAAAGCAGCATATATGCGCTTTGGTCATCCCCTGCAAAAGTTTGAGCAGATCATCCCAGATTATGCACTACGAAAGATGGCAAAAATGAATTTTCTTTTTATATCAACTAATTACCTTATTATAGCCTATTGCTAGATATTCACCTTTTTGGTGAAGGAATATTCATGTTGTTTTTGCCCTCTTTCGCAGCCCTTCGGGATTAGCGATTTTCCCCAATCTACTTTGTTGCTCGGGGCTCGAAGTACCTAAGTACGTCTTCGCCCCTAGCGCCTCGCATCTTGGGTAAACTCGCCAATTGCATAATCTGGGATCATACTACACGACGCCACCTTCTGCCAATCCTGCTTCTCCCTTCTACCTTCTACCTTCTTCCTTCCTCTGTAATTAACCGAATGTGGTGTCGTGTAGTATCATCGAAGACTACTGTCTATAAACATAGCGAAGAACTCAGTTTAACATTGCAGTTAATAACTGTTTTATTGTGGATTTGACAACATCCTTTGTAAAATGCCTTCCAATGAAAGCCTTACCCCTTGCTGACATCTCTTCCCAGAGGTCTTTTTGCCTATAAAGGCTCAACACCTTTTCTGCAAAATCTGAGGGATCATCTGCAATCAAAAAAGGAGGTTCCTCTCCTTGCATTAAAAAGCCTTCAGCCCCTATTGAGGTGGTTACGACAGGGAGTCCATAACCCAAAGACTGACCTATTTTCCCCTTGAGACCAGCACCATACCTCAAAGGCGATACAAATACTCTACTTTTCATAAAAAAATCTGAGACGTCCGGAACATATCCTGTTACTTCAATATAATCATTGGCAAGGCCCTTGATTTCCTTAGAGGGATTACTGCCAACTATTTTTAAAGTGACTTCAGGCAATTCGCTTTTTATCTTTGGCAAAATCTCTTTAACGAACCATAGCATTGCATCTATATTAGGGGGGTGCACGAAGCCCCCAATAAACATAAGTCCACTCCTGTCTTCAAAAGGAACTTCATCAACAACCACTTCATGAATGTTGGGAATCACTAAGACCTTTTGATTGGTTTGGTGCCCCAAATTTCTAATCCCACATTCCTCTAAAATCGCCTTTTCCTCAGGGGTAACAACTATTACTGCGTCTGCTCTATTGGCTAGATAGAGCTCTATATCCTTCCATCTTTTTGCCTCTTCAAGCAATCTTTCATCACCTTCGACTGCGGCCCGTCTCTCTTCCCTTACGAAGTGGAGATCAACAGTATCGTAAACTGTAAATGCATTAGAATTCCCTTTGACAATATCTATATAATTCTGTGCGATGTGAGGTCGAAGAAGCCACACCCCATTGAGATGGGGTCCAAATTCTCTAAATTTATCAATAAAAGAACTGGCTCCATAAATGACCTCAATCCCCATGGATTGAAGCCATGATACATATGGCTCAGTTTTTGCCTGATTATCAGGCCAAAAAATGACTTTCCATCCCAAATCCACTAATATTTCTATAATTGAAAAAATTCTAAGAGAGCCAGAATCCTTATCAGGCGTGGGGACGTAGTGATCTATTACTAGAATCCTCCCCTCAATACCCCTTTCCCTAAATAGATAGCTGGAAGTATCAGGGGAGAAATGATCTTTTTCCAACACCTCCTTCCACTTTTCTAGGAACTTCAATTTATTGATTTCTTGATATCTTTTAACACCGCTTGACGTATCTCTGCCTGCAGTGACTCCTTCATGATGGATCACAACGGAATGTGGTTGGTAAAGGACCCTGTATCCACGCCTTCTAACTTCCATGGCCAGGTCGGTGTCTTCATAATAGGCTGGACTATACCTTGTATCAAACCCTCCGATTTCAAAAAAGAGCTTTTTAGGGACACATATGGCCGCCCCTGAACAATAATCTACTTCGCGCACATAATTGTATTGGGGGAGAGATGGGTCATCCCACTTACCGAAATTCATTCCTGATCCGTCATTAAAAATGATCCCTCCTGCTTCCTGCAGTCTTCCATCAGGGTAAACAAGCTTTGCTCCCACCAAACCCACATTTTTAAATCTTGGAAAGGTATCCAAAAGGGCATCTAGCCAGCCGTCACTCACAGTAGTGTCATTATTTAGAAATACTATTTTTTCACCTCTGGCCTTTTGGGCCCCAACATTACACGAGCCAACAAAACCTTGATTTTTCTCTGAACGTATATACGTTACCCCTTTCATTTCTTGCATCATCTGAGGGGTATCATCAGTGGAGGCATCGTCTACTACTATGACCTCAAAACTACTCCTATTTTTTGTTGTAGACAGAGATTTTAGGCAATTAAATGTGTAAATAGATTTATTATAAACTGGTATAACTATAGAGGCCTTTGGATTCTCAACTG
Organism: Dissulfuribacter thermophilus; assembly: GCF_001687335.1. Classification (NCBI taxonomy): domain Bacteria; kingdom Pseudomonadati; phylum Thermodesulfobacteriota; class Dissulfuribacteria; order Dissulfuribacterales; family Dissulfuribacteraceae; genus Dissulfuribacter; species Dissulfuribacter thermophilus. The sequence goes on from NZ_MAGO01000015.1 coordinate 26,561, forward strand.
AGGGAAACTCTAAGGGATACCATTTACTCTCTAGCTTCGGAGGACTAATCTTCGAAAGCTCACCCCCATTACCTCTCCTCTGTAAATAATCCCTTGTCTTCCGCCAAAACCCTACAGGTCCTTCTTTTAAGGCATAAGCAAACGCTCTGGTAGCAAATTGGTAAATCTTCCTTCTCTTTGTATCATGAGGAAGCGCAAATTCAATAAACCTCCTGTAGGGATGAAGCATCCTCCAGGCCAAAGAGCCTTCAATCCTGGAGAGCTCAAAACGGGCATGCAAAAGATTCTCTTCAGACGCCCTGAGCTGTTCAAGCAGCCTCTCTCTCTCAGCTCTAAGCTCATTCACCTCATGACCGAGATTTTGCAAATTTCCCTCTAATCTAGCCTTTTCCTCGAACAATTTCTGATTTTCTCTATGCAATTCATCCAGTTTTTCCTGGGCAGCCGACAATGAATTCTTCAAGGCAATGTATTGACTTTTAAATAATTCTTTCTCTCCATAAGGCCCCATTTTCATGGCCTCGACTACGAACTGATACGTTCTAAATTCTGGGTTGACCTTCTCAAGATAAGAAGTTACCTCCTTCGGATAACTAAACCATTGGGTCCTCAATTCAGTATTCCAGGGATCAACTATGATTCTATCTATTCGTATGGCCCATAAACCTGTGCCCTCGAGCATGTTTAAAAAATTTGAAATAGTAAAAAACCTGAGATGGCTACTATCCAATAACCCTATTTTTCTATAATCCCATTTACCATCCAAGAGCTCTAGAGCAAGGGATCCATGAGCCATATTTGGTATTGAAATAAGGAGCCTTCCATCGTCTTTTAGGCAAAACGATAATTTTTCAAGCAATGACCGGGGGTCTTTTAGATGCTCCAAAACATCTGCCATTATTATGTAATCGTAATGTTTTGGAGGGAAAACTTCTTCAAAGGCTAGAGATTCTACATCTGCAACAATGAGTTTGTCTGCATAAGGCCTTGCCAAACTCGCTGCTGCCTCATCTATCTCTACAGCAGTTGTCTCACAGCCAAGATTTTCTTTGAGAATACGGGTCATGTATCCTGTAGCACAACCTATTTCCAATACCCTGGTATTTGGCTTAACCTTTTTTAAAAGCAGGGAGTGAGTGGTATCTGAACCATTTAGATCTATATCATAATGGTATTTATGCCTTATTGGCGGCTGAGTTACAAACTGTTTTGGTTCAATCTTGTGTTCTAGATGCTCATTCAGCTGTTCCCCTGCCAGTTTTTCAGGCCATGAGAGATCCAAAGACACGCCTTTTGCGCCAATGGCTATTACAGTATGCGGCTTTAAAGGGTCTCCTTGAAAAAAGACTCTCTTTTGTTCAAAACCTTTTACCATCTCAAAAAATGCTTGGGGCGTAAACCGCCAGTAATCAGAGGGATGATCGTGAATAGGAAAGTCCATTACTGACGACAAAACCAAGACACCAGGATTAGCCACCAAACGCTCAAGTTCTTTAACGGCCCTTATGGGATCTTTTACATGCTCGAGTGTGTCAAGGCAAAGGACATATGACGCTACATGATCTCGGAGACCTAGGCTGTGGACATCCTGAATACAATCCACACCTGGCCCTATACGCATATCTATTCCAATGTATTTTAAACCATTAAAATAGGGTCTTAAATCTGCATAGCCTTCTTGGCCTTCCACCTGATATGCCCCTACCTCAATGACATAGCCATTCAAACGCAGTCTTTCATGTATCCACGCAACTAGTGCCTTAATATTGTCCCTCATCTTTTATTCCTGGTCCTAGTATTTATTGAGTTTTACTATGCTGTTATAGTACCAACCGAGAGGTCTTGTAAAAGACTATAAATTGGTATTTTTTCATAAAAATCAGACAAATCAATAAATATCCCGTTTTTCAACCTATTCTTCCCCACAAACTACCTCCACCCCACCATTTGATACCTGGAAACATCCTTTGAAATTCCTTCTCGAGTTCCAAGATGAGAGACTCTGGCAGGGGCACCTTGGACCGGATCAAATCAGGAAAACAATATCCAAGCAAACTGTTGGATAAAATGGTTTCAAAATTGTCATTATTCATCAAAAAAGCCGCAACTAAATATTGTTCATTCCAAAAACGCTTTTCTTCCTTCACCCAAGAGGATGGATAGTCGAGAGGTAGAAAAATGTCATGAATGTGAACAAGAACCCCCTTTTTCAACTTAGGTAAAACTTGGAGATATAGGTAAACCACATCGCTTCCCATTCGTACCACGTGGCTACTGTCTATAAACAAAAGATCGCCTGCATCAAGTGACAAAAAAAGGTTTGTTTCCAACTGCTCAACTGGTCTCTGAACAAAACTCACTACTCCATCCATGCGACTCAATTCGTCTTCAATATAAGGGTCTATACAAGTAAGTTCTATACCGCCATTCTTTCTACCTGCATAAGCAATAAGTCTAGAGGAATATCCCGAACCTACCTCAATAACTCTTTTAGGCCTATATTCTCTTAAAATAGTATATGCGATCATTGCATCCACAGCATCAAATAGGCCATTGCCCAGACAGAATCCATTGTCTGTCCCATTTTTCAAAATTCCTTGCCACTCATCCCAGTACTTTTCTACGAGTTTTGTAAATAATGCCTTTTGGGCCTCTGGATCAAAGTTAAAAGGTTCCCAGGGGAAAAGCTCATTCCTCAGATCCAACTTTCTGGTATCGGGTATAGAACTGTAAAAATGATTGTGCGTAACATGAAGGCCTAGATCCTCCCATAGAGTAAAAAGAGGAGCCTGAGTCCTTTTTAAAAAACTAGCTATTGGTGAAAAAGCCAATCTAGCTATCTTTTTTTTCCATTCAGGCCATGTCTCAAACTTTTTCATATACGATCAAAAGGTATTAATAGTTTTCCAACTCATGGGAGAAGTCCAGTAAAAAAACTGGGAGGGATTTTTTTCTATATACTTTTCAAACTCCATCATAATGGACTGAAATAATGGCTGGATCTGTTGCTGTTCGTGTATCTCGTTATATGGTAAAATATCAGCCACTATTTTTTTTCCTTCATCAGCCCTGTAAACTGCAATTGGGACGATTGCAGCCCCTGTACGCAAGGCGATTTTAAAAGCGGATATTGGTAGATTGATCTTTCTCGCCAAGAAATTGATAGGAATCTTATACGAGCTTCCTAAAGGAGCGTCAATCAAAATTACTATCATTTCATTTCTATTAAGAGCTGAATATAATCTACGAGGGTTAATCTTACCCACAAAGAAAAAGTCCCCTTTCATGAAATGACGCATACCTTCTACTTTTCTATGAATAAAATTCCGAAATATAGGGCATGGATGAGTCTCATAGGGCCATGCCACTCCATGAATAGGCTGAGAAAACATTTGTCCCAATTTGCAAATTACAGATGCATATGACCCATAGTGAGTAAATGCCAGAATTACCCCCTTGCCTCTTGAAACAGCCCCTTCAAGATTGGAAATCCCATTAATATCTATCCATTTTTCAAAATAATCATCTCTCCTCTGGGCAATTCTTGCTCCTTCAGCCTCTTCCAAGCTAGAATATAAAAATATGTCATTTGCCACCTTATCCAAGAACGAACTAGTTTTTTTTCTTCCATAATAAGTACTAAGATTTTCTTTAATAAGCTCCAGGCTACTTTTATAAGTTTCTGCAAACCCTCTACCACGCCAAAATGCCAACCTGATCATTTTGTTATAAGGTAGTTTGGCTATGGCATTTAAGAATAGGGTATAATCAAAAAATTTTTTTGTTGTTGGCTTCTCCAAATCAACAGAAATATATGGGTATCTAAAATTTAAAATTGCCATTTGTGTTCCATTACAGTTACACCATAGTAACCAATTTCAGTGCGCACCTTAAATGACTCGGACCTTGCCATATGATAAGGATGAAGACCGGATTCGTCAGTCAAAAGCCCCAGTACCTTAAAGGTTCCGGGCAGTAGATGAAAATTTGGCACCTCAATTGAAAATTCACTTCCATCTTCTAATGGTTGTTCCTCAATTCCATCAATATGAGTAGTGGTTCCAAACATGAGCGTCTCATCGTTTCTAATGATACCAAAGCCAACGTGTCCTTTTACCCCTCTTTTTATGGCACCAATTTTCATCTTCAAAATCACATGTTGGCCAGTCTCAACGCTCGAGCATCGCCTCCCCTTTAAATCCTCAATCCATATGTCTTTTATGAATACTATTAGATCAGCAGTGCTGGGGCATTTACCCTGCGCCACCGCCTGAGTGGCATCTCTATTTGCTCCTTCAATCTCTCTTACGTAGTCTTGATATGCTGAAAGGGTCTCTTTTATCGGCCCTTTCATGCGAATTTCTCCACGATGCAGCCAAATACCGGTCTTACAAAGTTGCTCTAAATGATATATACTATGCGAACAAAATAAAATCGTTTTATTTTGTTCACAAAATTTCATCATCCTTTCAATACATTTTTTCTGAAAATGCTGATCACCAACTGAAAGCGCTTCATCGACAATCAATATGTCAGGATCTACACTTGTTGCTATTGAAAATGCCAGCCTTACATACATACCAGAGCTATAAATTTTAACTGGCTGGTCAATAAAGTCCCCTAGTTCACTAAACTCGATTATATCTTGTTCCTTGGCCCTTATCTCTTCCTCAGTCATGCCAAATAGGGCCGCATTAAGATAGATGTTTTGTCTGCCTGTAAATTCAGGATGAAACCCTGCCCCTAATTCAAGGAGAGCAGTTACACGGCCATTTACTTTTATTGTGCCTGAGGTCGGTTCTAAAGCCCCAGCCAATATCTTCAATAGAGTACTCTTTCCAGCGCCGTTGTCTCCAAATAGACCTAGCACGTCACCCGACGCCATACTGAAGCTAATACCTTTTAAAGCAATGAATTCTTTATGGAGTTTTTTTCTAAAAAGAATCTCTTTTAATCGTTGCGAAGGGCTTTCATATACCCGAAATATTTTGGTAAGACCTCTGACATCTACTGACAACATGGCGATAGCACATTAATTCATCCTGAACGAATGCACAATATTAACTTAATATTATTGTTATGGGCTAGAAAAGAGGGGCTCAAGCACTCTTGATTGCCTGATGCCACAAAGGTCTAAAAAAATTGTGCCCAGACCTGAAGGGCCTATCGAGGCATATCTACAATCTCAAAGGTCGTCTCATTTAAGAACTTACTAAACCTTGGATCTACTAAATCTTCTCCCACTGGTACAGCATAGGAATAGAGGGTGTAATTGCCACTCTCAGACCACCTTGGAATCTCAAGATCCAATATAGTACACAGCCCCTTCCATGGTTGAATATCCCTCGCATCCTCAATGGCATAACCGGAATTTAGGTCATCTAGCACCCATAGTCCACCGTCGGGCAATAGGATGGCAATAAATATGTTAAACCCCTTTGGAAGTGTATTTAGAGTAACGAAAAGTCGTTCTCCAGGATGATATTGTCTTTTGGAGATGTCAACCAGCACAGTATTCGATTTGGCATTAGATAAAGCCTTTGTACAGGGATCAAAGTCATCTAGGTCCTGAAGAGGGCCACAGTCCTTTTGGGCAAAATAGCCATCGTGGTCAAAATCAAGGCATTTCGGCGCATTGAGACCCCAGGTATATGCACCCAGTGGATCTACTAATCCATAGCCGTAGCTATTGTCAGGTCCTTTTTCTCCAAGGTCTTTGGCTGTGATCCTAAGCGACGCCTCTATACTATAGAGATCCATTTCAGGGAAAGCATCTTTCATAAGGGCGATCAATCCAGTAACCTCGGCTGCTGCAAAGGAGGTGCCTGTAACAATGGTTGTGGCCTCATCAAAAATGCCCCCAAAGGTAATATCTGTTGTGTAGAGTCCGGCTCCAGGAGCAACAAGATCTGGGTATACCTTTAGGCCGCATGCACTTGGACCACGAGAACTAAAAATAGATAGCTCGCCTCTCTCTTCTATTGCCCCAACAGAAATGACTCCGTTATAATTTGCCGGACTTTCGGAAGTAAATAAAGATGGACCTCCATTGCCTGCTGGTGTGACGACTGCTATGCCTAACTCTTTAAGTTTAGATATGTCCTCTGAAAATTCTTGTATGCACTCGTCTGGTCTTTCTGAAATACCCCAAGACATGTTAACTATGTCTGGAGAGTCTTCAGTCTCAGGATCTCCGTCAGGATCAACAAGCCATTGAAGTGCACGGTGTATAATACTCAATAAGGTAAAACCTTGATTGTCAAAAATTTTGGCTGCAATCCATTGCGCTCCAGGTGCAATCCCAAGACCTCCATTAATGCTCTGTTCACTTCCGCCTAAAATGATACCCATTACCTGAGTACCGTGACCTATTGAGTCAGTAGGTAATAATGTAGAATCAAAAAAATCAAACCAACTATTTGCACCTCCACGCCATTTTCCTTTGAGGTATTTATGATCAATATCAACCCCTGTATCGAGAACACAGACCACAACGCCTCTGCCAGTAATTCCCATTCTCCTTAATGATTCCACGTTTAATACGCTTAAGTTCCACTGACTTCTCAAAATACTATCTGTCGGGGCCTCGTTGAGCCTAAATTTTTTATCGATCCTGACGGAGGCAACCTCTGGATGATTGGATAGTGATTCAATATCTCTTTTGTCAACTGTGGCTGAAAAGCCATTTATTATCCAAAGGGGATGAACATCTTTTAATCTAGGCCAATCTTTTTTTAAGACTAACCTCTGCCCCCTTTTGACCGCTATATAACCCTTTTTTAGCCGAACAATTACTATTACGGATTGTTCAGACAAGGCCGATGTAGGCGAATCCATCAGAAGAACAGAGCCCAAAAAACAAACAGCGATTGTCAGTATGTAAGTTCTACTCACCTTACTTTAAGGTGTTCCAATTTAAGGTCCCCCATTACTACAGTCACCTTTTGCCCCGCGGCAATAAACCGACCAGGGTTTGCAAAGAGTACAAAATACGTCCTCCCTGCTATGGGATTTTCTGTTGTCGAACGTAGCGGACCTACCTTCGGAGGATTTGGTACAAAGACCCGTCTACCAGTGGCCTCATGGATAACGTAGACTTTGGCACCTTTTTTCAAAAGATATTTGGCCTTTTTTGGATCAATGACCTTATATCTAAAATCAAGCATGTAGCCAGCAGAAGAAAGATATATTCCCTGCACCTGAATCCCCCAATCTTGGGCCAGAGACTCATAAGATGGGCCCCTTGGGTGTTTTGAAGCACAGGAGGTTAAAAAGACCAAACAGACCAAAGAAATAAATGTAATTGTTTTCATCTTAACCAACTATCTAACTCCCGGCCATGATGGCAACATTGCCATCACAAAAATCGATTAGGTGTATATGGTACACGGCTATTGGCAGTAGGCCTTCAGTCTAAAAACTGCATGCCCACTGTGTACATGCCGTGTACCGTAGGGCCTGTGACATTTTTTTATAAAACCTAAATCCTGCAATTGGCGAGTTTGCCCAATATGCCAGACGCGAGGGATTAAGGCATACTCTTTTGCCGTGCAGGATTTAGGTAAAAATTAAGGGATCTGATTCGGTTGCACCTCTAGGTAGGCCAACATACCTCCAGGGAATACATTAGCGTTTGTAAGCCTAAGTCTCTTATCATAGACAGGATACCTTTTAACAGCCTTCGGATTCCAGACTACATCTTTTGTCTTCCCCGCTGGTAAAAAGACATCGTATTTTTCCCTGGGATAGGTATAAAGATTTCCGTCTTCTGAGACTACTGAAAAGTAGGCATCAAGGATGGTAGGGGTATGGGTCTCGAGCCCTGCATTCATAAAACGAATCAACACTGTCTCATTATTGGTGATACTATGATCAAACACAGGCTTTGCATCAGGATATGGTTCCCCATTTATGAGAAAATACTTTGGCCTATAATTTATAGTGCTTGGATATGACTTAGTACCGTAGGTACCCATTGCTACTGCATTGTGCAGTGCTGGATCAATCTCACTGTAAAACAAGATTACTTCATTATCGTAAGTAATGCCTTTATATACCTCGCCAGAGGCATAATCCTTTTTCAAAGCTCCATATAGACCCATCTGCACTTGGACTGCCACATGAGTGCCACTTTGATAAATATAGCTTCCTTCTTTTACGTTATTCCAAGTATATGTCCCTGTGGCTCCAGGCCCAGTTTCATGAGTAAAAGATCGAACTCGTTTACGGCCCTTTGAATCAGTAAAAAATTCCGGGCTCAAACTCATTGGCTGGCCTGGTATGATGATTGAAGTAGAGACACTAAGGTCATTTCTAATATGTATTGTGAGACTAGTATCCCCTGGAGGGATGGTAATCACTGGCCCTGGACTGGTAGGTATTTCCCCTCCGTCTGTCCCAAGATTCTTGTCTGAATCCTCTGCATACCCCCACATAGTTACATTTGAACCATCTGGCATCTGTTTAATGTATGATTTTGCCACAAGATATACGTCCAATGCAAAAGAAGGCGACGCCCAATGTATTGCCCCTATTAAAAACACAGTAAAGGTGATAAGTGGCATGATTTTATTATATCTTTTATTCATAATAATCCTCCTTGATCATGGTATCGGTGCACCAGGAGGCTCAATAACCATCATAGTCATCATACCACCTGGAAAGATGTTGTTATTGACCATTTCCTTTTCTGTATGAGAATGCCACATATAAAAGAGGCCTCCATAGACGTTGAGTCCACCTTCACCAGGAGGAAGGTCTCCTACAGATCCAAGAAATGGGCTCCCGCTCCAAAATCCGCCATAGGTCAGGTTTAGTGGATCGGGTAGCTTTACTGGGAATGGCTTTCCATGATCTGGAGCATACTCATGGGGAGCAAGTGGATCTGAGGGTTTGTGACCATAGACATCCCAACCAAGTCCCTTTCCTGTCCATTCAAAGATCGAATCTACAGTCTCTCCTGGAATGGATTTTATTGTAAATACCGTCTGAGCAAGGTCTGCTCCTACACCTGGTGAACTTTTTAGCAGTCTACCATCTTTTGCAATTATCCTAGAGTGATTCCCATGATGATGGAATGGATGTAGATCTCTCCCTCCATTTATCACTCGCATTAATAGCTTCTCACCTGGATGCATTCTAGGCATACAGTTGTATGGCTGATGTGGTAACCATGGTACTTTTGCAGGGAACATAGTATCTGGAGCGGCGCGGCCATTAATCATCCAATAGACCGGCCTGTATGTAGTATTGTCTATCTCGTCCATTGTCCCAAACTCAATGAGACGATGAATCACTGGATCCATCTCTGACAGTAAAAAGAGATACTCTCTATCGTAGGCAGAGTCTGGATGGTTATATGCAGTTGGATTCGCTGGATCAAACCCCTGAGGTCTCACAATAATCGCACCAATAAGTCCCATCTCCAGCTGAAGTTCTGGTCTAGTCCCACTATGATAGTAGTAGGTACCAGGCTGATCAGCTGTAAATGTGTAGGTAACAGAGGTGACACCGTCAGGCGGGGCCTCGTTGGTTAGAAGGCCTGGCACCCCACCCGTTGCCTTTACTTCATGACCAGGGAATACTATGGATACGTTTCCATAGATACTGGGAAGCTGATTCGTTAGGGTTATAGTAATGTTGTCTCCTTGATTGACTATTAAAGTGGGGCCTGGATACTGCATAGGGCCATTGTCAATGGCATAGCCCCACATGAGAATGGATTGACCGTCTGGCATACTGATATGTCCCTGTTTTACGGTAAAACTAAAACTGGTCTCCTTTATGCCGCTGATGACTGCTTTACAAGGATTTGCCCCTATGGATATCAAGGACATACAAGCAATTATCAAAATGGATAGATTTTTTACCTTTTTATTCATTGATTCCTCCTAATAAAACATCCCTTACTGGATATGTATCTCAGTCATCATGCCGCCAAAATCTTCGTCATTGTTACTCAGGTAATTCAAATTAGAGGTATAGAGAAAGTATGTGCCAGGCTGCAGCCCAGCAGTATCCAGTATTACGTCCACCGATTCTCCTCCACCAAGAGTGACGGAGTTTGTCATGTAATACATGGCCCTTCCATCTGGGCCTTTGAGTAATCGGGCATCCTCTCCCACCACCTTCATAGGAATACCAAGAGAGAAGAGGGTGTAGAATCGAGTGACATTCAGGTTGCTGATCCTGAGCAGTACTTTTTGCCCTACCTTAGCAGTTATGAGGGCACTAAGCGGCTGAGATATCTTTCCACCATTTTCAGCGGGAGGAGTCAAGGGATTTGGATCCACTGTATCTGGATAGCCCCTACCATTTAACATGGGATATGTATCTTCCATCGCTGCAAAAGGTAGGGGTTGAACGTTCATACTGGCATCGTGAAACCCAGGATCAAATGATCCTATCTGGATGACATAATCAATATCGTAATAAGTAGAGCCATCACCATCATTGTATGCATAGTGATATCCAGTATGATGTATAAAACCATTTAAATTCGTGCCATCTGGTAAATCATTTTGAGCAGGTAACACATAGAGATTCCCCAGCATCCCCATCTGCATGTGCTCTGTGGCCTCAACATGGCAGTGATACATATAAGTTCCTGGTTGAACCACATGGTAATAATAGGTAAAACTTGCCATCATGTTTACAGAGAGGGAGGCGCTTGGAACTCCATCAAATACGGATGCTGCCTCTGGGAAACCGTGCCAGTGAACTGTATGGGGGTCTGACAGATCAGGCCTTAGGGCCATTCCCACATTTGAAAGGGTTAGATAAAATTCATCCCCTTCTTTTAATACTATTGTGGGAGCAGGGAAAGTGGCCCCAAGCATACCCACACTCATCCAATTTTCAGGTTTGACTCCAGTCAAATCCACAAAGCTGAAGATGTACTGGAGCCTTCCATCTGCCATCTTCACAAAGCCATCGCCTGCACCTAGATGCATACAGACAGCTCGTGGATGGGCTGGATCAGGCTGATCTATAACTGCATCTCCATCAATATCTCCAGGGCATTGCACAACAAACTCGGCATTCCCCGTTGAAACCAGGCCCATTAAAAAGATAACTGTGGCTGCGTAGCCAAATAAAAATCTCAGTTTTTTGTTCATAATTTGTCCTCCGATAAGCCCCCTCCCTCTAACAGAGGGGGCGCTCCTAACTTTGTCTGGTTATGGCCAAAGTTCATCAAAACCAATATCAACTCCTATGTTGTTGGGCCGCTCCTCAGTATCAAAGTCCGTTGACAGGGCAAAGCGGGTAATATCATTCAAATATTGATGCCATAGGGGTATGTCAGTTCCGGCACCTACCGCAGGCGAGCCTGGCTGTATGTGATAGTCTCCCAAGGTTTTTCCGCCCTTTAGAGTGGGATGCCATAGGGTTAGGGGAGCAAAACGCACATCTATAAAGTTGCCCCCCTCGTCAACTGCGACAGAGGTTGCCATTTGCACCTGATTCTCACCATAAACATATTGACTTACGCCTCCCGGACTACCATTTACGTATTCTCTTATAAAAAGAGGATCTGCGCTGATGTTGCTTGGATCAAGGCCTGTAACGTCTGTCAAAAGACACCAGAAAGGCGACAGCATTGCCGGGAATGATGCACCCATTACCCCCAAATCCCAATACACAGGAGATTGTGTGGCCATATCTGGGACAAGCCCACCGATTCCGCCATTTAGTGCAACATCCCAATGAAAGGACCTATTGTGCCAGATGATGTTATTTAAGAGAATTGGATTAGAAAAATCCCTGAACCACTGAATCATAGGATCATTTCTGTCAAATGCTGAAGCAAGATTGAGGCTATGTGCATACGAAACAATTCCTGCAGGCCTAAATTCAAAATTCAATAGTGTATTTTGGGCAGTCCTTGCAGTACCAGTGCTGTCATTATTGGCTATGGTGTTATTTATGATATTTACCTTGACGCTGTCTTGCATTGAAATAGCGCCACCAGCATTGCCGGCCACATTATTCACAATCACATTATTTACGATATTAACCTCATACCACTTATTGAAATCATTGGGATTTTGGGCGACATCTTCACCATTGGCAAATTGGATACGGATTCCACCTCCATCGCCTGCGCCAGCGAGGTTGCCCTGTATGAGGTTGTTGGCCACAAGGACCGAACCAGATCCTAGACTTAATTTCCCCTTATTGGGATTGGGAGCCAAACCAGCAATGAGGATTCCGCCACCTGATACGTCCTGTCCCTGGTTGAATGACTGATTAAACGCAATGACATTTCTATATATAATGCCACCAGCGCTGATTCCATAATGGGCAATGCCTCCTCCATGACCTGCTGAATAGTTGCCACAGATGAAATTGGCAGTAATAAGGTAATTTTTCGTACCTGCGCAGATGGTTATTCCGCCGCCAGCCCCCAAAATTCCGCCGTTTTCAGCAATATGATTATTGTGTATGTATATGGAATTATTAGTGCCATCAATGTAGAGTTCAGTTCCCTCGGCCTCTATTGCATTTTCATCATTCCCCTGTTGTGGATCAACTAAGGTATTTCTACCTATTAAATATGGATGACCAACCCTTATGCCGCCTCCATAAAATCCATAATTATTTACTATTCTGTTATTTGAAATCTCTAGGCCATGGGCATAGCCATTCACAAAGATACCTCCACCACTGTCTGAACCAGTAATGGTAAAGCCATCAATACGGGCATGTCCGTTTCCAACAGGGAAAGCGCCTCTCTTGGCAACAACAGTAATGGGGGCCCCTTCCTCTGTGCCAAGGAGTGCTGGCTCAATTCCCACAATATTTGCCTCCTGACCAGGCATGAGGTCCACCGTCCTCGTATCAACTAAATTTCTTATCTTGTCACGCCAGACCTGTAACTTTTCCGATGGAGCCTTCACAGCATTTATTATTGTCGAACCAGCTCCCCATCCCTGGAGACGCACTGGTTTCCACATGATCACAGCTTCTTCATAATTTCCAGGAGCAACGAGAATTAGGTCTCCGGGCTGTGCCAAATCAATGGCGTCCTGGATCGGAGTTGCACTTGGATCAGTAGTTGGAGAAACATGAATTACGTTTGCCTGACCAACTGTCACAGTTACTCCTAAAAGGGTGCTGAGATCATTGTCACCTCGAGTGACCACAAGCTCACCGCTCTCAGTGCCGGGGGCCACAGTCCCAGTAATCACGTCAGGAGTCCAGACAACATTTTCAAGGGGAGTGCCTCCAATGGTTACAGTGCCTGGGATAGAGCCAAAACTGAAGTCCCGAGTTGTAGTCTTTGGCTTGATCCCGTTTGGGCCATCGTAGTCAGGGTTGGGGACCTCAACAGAACCCACAGAGACTATTGTTAGTGTCTCACCTGGCCCAGTTACATAAGGTCCACCTTGAGGCCCACTTACAGAATAGATCTTGGGCATGCCATCTGGGACCTCACAATCTAGCATATCCTGATTTGGCCCTGCAAAAGCAGCCACTGGGACAACAGGTGTATCCAGGTATGTTGTGGATCCAGGCATATATTGGAATGTGTAACAGAATTGACTGTACTGCCTCTGGAAAAATGGATCAGTAATAAATTCAGGTGAATTTGGAACATTCGGATCCCAATTGGGGTTGGGGATAGGGCCTGGAGAATTCAAGCAAACAGTGAGCATATTAGGAGAATAACCGCTTGGCATAGGGAGATTTGCTGTAAAGGTTGAAGGTATCAGGGCATTGTATCTCCCCCACTCGTCTGAATAAGTCCTCGCTATCTCCCTTCCTGTCCAGTCCCTTATAGATACTGGAAGCCAAGGTGGAGCATACTTTTCCCCAAAATTTGGTGAATTTGGATCAAACTCATTGGCAAAATCATCGAGAATAAAACCGACGAACTGGCCAGCTATTGGCACCTGTGTAAACATGAAAAAGTCTGCGGCTGAATTCTGACCATCTGACAATCTTATCTGTTTTCTATCACAAAGAGGCCGCGTCTCGCCTGCAAAGGGGGCATCCAGCGTTGGAAACAGAGACATCTTTAAAGGCACTGTATGAGGATCTCCTACACACACTGGCGGTAATGCCTCTGTAGCTGGTATATATGTTTCTCCAAAATCTACGTTTTTATCCTCTTCCTTCAATAGTTCGTAACCTGGTGGAGGAACTGCCTCAACGATATATATGCCTTGCTGAAGGCCATCAAAAGCATATCCACCGTCAAAGACCCCTAGCCTTATCTGATTGAAATTCCTTAGCCCATCAAAACAATCCGTAGAAACACCATGAGCAGAAAAGGGCTCCCCCTGGCAACCAGTGGGCACACTATCGTCCCAACTGTCAGTGGTTGTATATTTTATGGCATCTCCTAGATCAAACTTACCGTCTCCGTTTCTATCTATATCTTCAGGCCCCTTTGCACCGCCGTTGGCCCACCCGAACGGGTAGTTGTCAACATCTGCCAAAGTCACCTTGCCATCTTTATTTATGTCATCAATAACACCGTCCCCGTCTAAATCTTCATATAGATTTACCTGAACTCTAGGAATGCCTGGCTCCCATGGCTCAGCAATAGCATATCTCGGATCATTCTCAGCCCGCGTTACTGCATATATGACCATTCCAGAAATGCCGCCATTTTCGCCTGGAGCATATTCTGCCTTTCCCCATTGAATGACATTGGTCTGCCCCATATAAAGCTGAAATGCCTGGGTTAAAACCGGACCTGTCTCTGTTCGGGCAAGATTGTTTCCTGTATTAGGGTTAATCAAAGGGGTGCCATCTGGAGCAGATTGTGGCTGAGGATTGAGCTTGTCACCTGAGGGCATTTGCCATCCATTGTCCTGAGGTATCTCGCCCCCTGCATCCACAATCGCTGTAACACCTGTTGCCTTAAATCTTCCAAAGTCTACTTCTGCAACAAGCCAGCTGAAGAATGGAAAGACCTCCTCAAAGGGAGCTTCCCCAAATATGTCGGTTGTCATGGCTTGGTAGATACTCCCATCCCTAAAACGTATATTTATATTCTGTTGAGGGATTCCTACGTCATCTAAAGTGGGATCTTTACAGCTTGGAGTAATGCAGTCTCTGAATCCATTCTGATTGTGATCATAAAAGACTACGTTTTCGAGACTGCCAAACCAACGAAATAGCCTTACGGTGTTATAAGTTGGATCTCCATCTCCATCAATATCTACAGGACCGCCACCTGGAGGTACTGTAACCTGGGTTAGGCCAAATATAGCATCAAGATTCTCATCCCATATTACCAGTTGATATGTCCCAGGTGGGATATTCTTAATCTCAAAGTTACTGTTTTCGTCGCAGGCCCCAACATAAAGGGCTTCACCTCTACCAACAGTAAGATCATTTAACGCCACCCAACACTGGGGGACAGGCGGTCCGTCATAAAAAGTATAAATAGGTGGCCTCGAATTATGGGTAAATACTACGTGACCAGCTATTGTTCCATTAGCCCCCGCACCTGTAGATGCAGGCAACTTATTAACTTCCTTAACAAAACCAATAAATACATGAGGGCCAGGGGGACCAAATTCCATAAAATACTCGGGTTCATTTGCCTTAACCCACGCATCAATGGTCTTTGTACCTTCGATTGTAGACGTCTGATGCCATCCCTGACCTAACGGCGGCACCACAATTATTCCGTATTTACCAGGGGCAATATTCTTTATATTGGCATATCCATCTGGCCCAGTTTTAATGATTCCAGTCCCCATTTTTTTTACTGAACCATCAGGATTGTAAGTGGTGCCCAGTGGATTGCCAAAGACATCCTGCATGACCATCCCCCCTGAGATGCCAAATTTACCTCCTGCTTCAAACAACTGAACTACGAAACCCTCAAGTCCTACCTCACCTGGAATATCTGGTATGTTGTTTACAGGCTTTGAATCGTCAAAGACAAAGACTGTTATTTGAGCAGTCGGTATCGGCAACTTATTCACCTTGATTGTAACCTGCTGCTGACCTGGCCTGACTGGGGCTCCATTCATGCTGTAACCAGAATCGGGTAATACTGAAACAAAGTAATATTTATTTGGATCTGGGAGAGTGATATTTGCAGCTTGAGCCTCATCTCCAGTAGATACCACAGGGGCATTACTTGAATGGAAATGAACAGACAGAGTGTTGCCATCTGGTTTACCTGGAATCACGTGATAGGTAGTATCTTCCTGAAGAAGCCATCTAAAATTAGTTACAGGACTACCGTTTGCATCCGTAACCTTCAATGTAAAGGCATGTCCATAAGAATGGATCCCCATTACTAACAGGGTTAAGACAATAAAAAACCCCCCCGCCCTAACCAGGCGTGAATAGCGAAAAACATTGAAAAAATTCATATACCACTCCATCAATATGTTGGATCATTTCATGAATTCATCCGTTGCACAGATGAGTCTTCATGATTGATGTTTTTTTAAAATGGGAAATTTCCACCCAAGAACCTAGGTAGTAAGAACCTCCATATACACCACCCCCCCCTTTAAAAACGACTAAAAATATTAGTTGGTTAGTTGAATAAAATTTTTTATTTTATTTTTTTAAAAAACAAACCCTACGACCAGAACAAATTTGACTTTATAAATTTAGTATAGGTGCGCCTTAAAAGAAGTCAATGTTATTTATTTTTTTAGAGAGGAAAAAAGCACAAAAAACTTCTCGTTTTTTGTGAAGTTGTCAAAAAATCTTCTGCAATTCTTCTAAGTCAACAA
>NZ_MAGO01000016.1 GCF_001687335.1 Dissulfuribacter thermophilus
AAACCCATCTTGAAGGACCTCAAGTACGCCTTCACCATATACCTGGCCGTCTTTTTTCATATATTCTTTTAATATAGCAAAAATTAACTCTTGTTTTCTGAGACCAGGTTGAATGTCTATTCCAAGCTCATTAACAAGGTTATAAAGCTCTGTTACATTCTTTTTCTTGAGGTCCGATAAGTTTAGTGCAGGTAGCTCACTTATTTTTGCAGATTCTGATTCTTGGGATGTATTGTTGTTGTTTTCAAGGTCTCCAGCCATACTGATTACTCCATATTTGTTATAAATTTAAATGGATTTGATTAAGAATATGAGTTCCGCCGATGGGATTATTTTTGAGGCCTACCAGAGAAGGCACTTACAAATTAGTCATATTGAATTGGGTTTGTCAATATTTTTTTTCCTAACTACTACAATTTCCTTTTTTTAAAAAATAGCTTTTATCTAAATCCTGCAATTGGCAAGTTTGCCCACGATGCGAGGCGCAAGGAGCGTAGACGTACTTGCTCCCTTTTGCCGTGCAGGATTTAGCTTTTACCCTTTTAAGCCTCTTACTAGACTGGTCAGCAGAAAATTTACTGGGGTATTCACATTTAACTTTTCTCCAAGTGTTACCACCGCTCCATTTATAAAATCTATTTCTGTTGGACGACCAAAAATCAAATCTTGAAGCATTGATGAGGTATTCTTGGCTGTCTTTTTACATACGTCATGGACAAGTGTTAATGCCTCTTCTTGGCTTAGTCCTAGTTCTATCCCTTGTGCTCTAGCAACATCCAGTACTTCTTTCACTATTTCCATCTGAATCTTTACAAGTCCCTTGTCACTTAACAGCTCTCCATTCTTACGACGGGTAAGGGCCGTTAAAGGATTTATGGCACAATTTATCAGGAGTTTTCTCCAGACAATAGGATAGATGTCTGGGACACTTTGTGCCTCAAGCCCTGCTGCTTCAAAGATAGTTTTAAGTTCGTCTGATGCCTCAAGCTCCCTGAGGTCTCCCTTTCTTGCTGGCCCAATTAAACTCAGACCAGTTCCGGCATGAAATACCTTGGCTTCTCCGAGTAGAGTCGCCCCCTGAGCAGTAGAACATAACAATAAGGGATTCTCTTCTATAGAAGACAGTATTTTTTCCCAATGACCTATGCCATTTTGAATGGATACAATCACAGTAGTTTCGTTTATAAATTGTTTGATATCTTCTAACACCTTTGTAAGGGAATATGCCTTTGTGCATAGAATGACAAAATCTGGTACATCTAGTTCCTGAGGATCAGTTGTTACAAATGGTCTTGCCCTCCATACATGACCATTAGCTTCCTCCACCTCTACTCCAACCTCATTCAATGCCAAGGCCCTTTTGGGCTTATGATCGAGAATTGCTACAGAATTCCCATCTCTACACAGATAGGCAGAAATAAGGAGCCCCATGGCTCCCGGCCCTATTACTACAAATTTTGCGTTTTTCTTCATAATATCTTGACACTTTCCGATATGCTTAGTAGATGACTCAAGTTCAATGTATTCCATTTGACAGGACAATCAAGGAGGCAACATGCTTGTCAAAGAATGGATGGCAAAAAATCCATTAGTGGTGGACGAAAACACGTCAATAATGAAGGCAACACAGCTCATGAAAGAGCACAGGATTCGACGTATCCCGGTAGTTAGGGAGGGTCGATTGGTAGGGATTGTCAGTGACAGGGACATTAAGGAGGCGGCCCCATCTAAGGCTACGAGTCTAGATGTGCACGAATTATACTACTTACTCTCAGAGATAAAAGTGAAAGACATCATGACTCCCAACCCCCTTGTCCTTGTGGAGACTGACTCAGTGGAACGGGCGGCCGTTATCATGCTGGAAAACAAGATATCTGGGCTTCCAGTTATAAACGAGGATTGGGAAGTGGTGGGTATCATCACCCAGACAGATATATTAAAGGTAATGATAAGTATATCTGGTATTTATCACAGTCCCATCCAGTTGGCGATAGAGCTGGAAGATAAACCTGGAGCGCTCCACGAACTCCTTGTGGCAATGCGTGAACAGGGTGCTAGAGTTGTCAGTGTCCTTACTTCAAAGGAAAACGTCCCCGAAGGTTTTAGAGAAGTATATATTAGAATTCAAGATATGAATGATGATGACCTCGAAAAAATGAAAGATGTCATCAGTAAAAAATACAAGATTCTATACGTAATAAAAGAAGACCTTTCATCTTTGCCAAAAAAAGAGGTTAAAGTCCCGAAAAAATCTTGATGATTTTATCTCAGGCACTGCACTCTGTGGCAGTGCCTCCCATACTATATTCTTTTTTTGGTTGAGATCCCTTAAAGAGGTTACTATTTCGCCTGTCCTTTTGTTTACAGGTACCACTACTATCCCCTGTGGTACATCAAATTCCATTTGTTCACTGGATTTATCGATTGTCCACTTCATAAAGGAAGTCCATACAGGACATGCAGCTCTTCCACCTGTCTCGAGTCGTCCAAGGCTCTTTCTGTCGTCACGGCCTAACCACACCCCACAAACTACATCTCTGGTAAAACCAATGAATAAGGCATCTCGATAATCATTAGTTGTGCCAGTCTTGCCCCCTACAGGTACACCCAAGGCCCTAGCACGCCTACCTGTTCCATGCTGCACCACACCTTCTAGAAGGTGCAGCATCTCATAAGAGGTGACTTTAGAAAGTGCCTGTTTTTTAACTGGAGTAAAACTCTCCAAAACATTACCACTCCTGTCCTCAATACTCAGTAGAAGTTGTGGTCTAACACTTTTCCCCAGATTGGGGAAAGTGCTATATGCCTGAACCAATTCAGAAAGCTTTACCCCTTGAGAACCCAAGGCAATTGATAAATTCCTCGGTATAGGGCTCAAAATGCCCATTTTTTTTGCGAGCTCTCTAATGGCATCTACACCTACTAACCTAGCCACCTTAACTGCTATGACATTGCGGGAGTGCTCTAGGGCAGTACGTATGGTGATAGGCCCCATGTAAGTTTGATCGAAGTTTTCTGGTTCCCACGGATTTTCTGGGTCCAGCCCTGGAAGGGAAATGGGTTCGTCAACGAGTAGGGTATTTGGTAGTATCAACCCCCTCTCCATGGCAGCAGAATAAACAACAGGTTTGAAGGCAGAACCTGGCTGGATCAATGCCTGCGTAGCGAGATTGAATTTGTTTTTCGAAAAATCAAGTCCACCGACCATGGCAAGAACTTCGCCAGTCTCAGCCCTCATAGCCAAAAGCGCTGCTCTAACGTGTTTTTTGAGAGATTTATCTTCAGGATGCCTTGAGAGTAATTTTTTGATCCCTTTTTGCACCTCTGAGTAGGCACGCTCCTGCAACGAAGCATCAAGTGTTGTCTTTATTATGAACCCTCTGGTGTAAAGTTCCTCTTCCCCATACCTTCTAACGAGATCCTTTCTAAGATCCTGCAGAAAATATTCGATCCCCTTTGGAGTATCCAGTTTAAACTTTTGAAATCTAATAGGTTCGTCTATGGCATCTCTCATTTCCTCTTCTGTAATAAAACCCTCCTCTGCCATACGCCTTAACACATATAATTGGCGTCTTTTGGCCCTATCAAAATGTTTAAGGGGGTTATATTTACTGGGAGCTTGAGTAAGCCCAGCTAGTAGGGCAGCTTCAGATAGGGTTAGGTCCCAGACGTTTTTATTGAAGTAGGTCCTTGAAGCTGCCTCTACTCCATAGGCCCCCTCACCCAAATATATGTGATTAAGATATATTTCGAGAATCTCATCCTTTGTAAGGACGTGGTCGATTTTCCAGGCTAAAATTGCCTCTTTTATCTTTCTGCTCCAACTCCTCTCTGGACTAAGCAATAATGCCCTTGTCACCTGCTGGGTAATAGTACTTGCGCCCTGAATAATCGTTCCAGCCTCGATATTTTTTATAAAGGCCCTTATGATTCCCAGGAAATCTATGCCAGGATGTTCATAAAATCTCGCATCTTCAGCAGCTAAAAATGCATCCTTCAAAAACTCTGGCATAACACTCAACGGTACTACCCATCTCCTCTCTTCATACCAATAGGCAAGTGGAACGCCATTTCTATCAAGAACTTCTGTTACCTGTTTGGGCCTATATGAATTTATGCTGGATATCTCTGGAAGATCTAGGAGCATATATCCGAGATATGCACATCCTATCCCTAAGGTAATGAATACGGCCCAAAACCACAGGGAAAAAATTAAAAACCTTGGACCTAAAATTCGTTGAGATGATGAACGTGACTTTCTACGGGTTTTCTTTCGGAGATAACTCATAGCTTTTCATATTAACTCATGGGTCATATAGTGAAAAGATTGAGACCTAAATTTTGCACGGCAAAGGGGGGCAAAGATGGTTTTTTAAATATTATTACAGCATGTTGGATAAAACAAATCCATACATAATATTCATTTTTTCAATTAGGCATGGGCCGTATTTTTTGCCCCCCTTTGCCGCCCTTCGGAAATGGCGATTTCGCCCGATCTGCCTTGTTGCGAGGGGCTTGAAGTACCTAAGTACGTCTGCACCCCTCGCGCCTAGCATCTCAGGCAAACTCGCCATTTGCAAAATTTAGGTGAAATAAAAATTTATCAGAAAATCTTATAATTTCAACGTTTATTATTAATTATTCAAACTTGACAATCTAAAAGGCATAAGATATTTTCTTGTGCCCTTTTGACCAAATTAGGAATGAAAAATCTTGACTCTGTTCCTAGGATTGTTAAAATTAATTTATGATTCAAAAAGACCTTAAAAACTTTTTTTTAACAATAACTCTAACGGCATTGATTATTGGTGCGGTTTATGGTGGCGTTTTTTACCTTTCCAAGACAGGAGAGATTCGCATAGTTGAAGGCGGTGAAGTTCCTTACACCATAAGGCAGGTTGAGACGATGATGCGTTATCATGGCGCTATTGTGGCAAGGTTTGATGGCAAAAGATGGTGTTTTTTAAAAGACGGAAGATGGATTGCCATAGAAAACGGAAACGCACTAAACTATGCACTCAAGGAACAGCCAAAAGCAAGTCAATCTATGTAGGCAAGATCCACATTGAAACTCCTACTTTTTTTTGCCAAATCCTTTGAATACAGGCCATTTAAGAAGGTCCTCGATCACGTAGAGGATGTATCCACCCAGGGTGCCAAATGGTCCAATACTGTAGTGGTCTTCTTCCAATTTGAGGAAGAAGACCTAGAAAAGGGACCGGAACTCGTTAGAAAACTGGTAAAAAACATCAAATGGATTTCAGGAAAATTCTCCACAAAAACTGTAGTCTTTCACTCATTTAATCATCTTTCATCCAGTAAGGCCCCTTCCTGGTTTGCCCAACCCAAAATTGACCAGGCAAAAAAAAGGCTTGAAAACAGTGGTTATACTGTGGGTGAAACACCCTACGGTTATTTAAATGAATGGTCAATACATGTAAGTGGCGAATCTCTGGCAAAAGTCTTTAAGGAGTTATAGAACATGACAAATGATAAACTTGGTACAAAAGATGTAATATGGGATCTCTCTCATCTGTATAATGGTTCAGACGACAAACGCATAACAGATGACACAGTCGAAGTCATCGAAGAGGCAAAAAGCATTGAGGCCCAATATGCTGGGAAGGTCAAAGACCTATCTCCAGAAGAATTGTTAGAACTTGTAAAAAAAATAGAATACCTTAGCGCAAAGTTTGCCAAGATCTCTTCATTTGCTCAGCTTGATTTTTCAACCGACTGTACCAATCCACAAAAGAGCGCTTTTCTACAAAAGGTCAGGGAAAACGGGGCAGCTCTTCAAAGACACCTAGTTTTTTTGAATTAGAATGGCAAAAGGTCCCAAGTGACGCCGCTAATTCTATCCTAAATAATCCGTGCCTTAAAGACTATAGACACTACCTCACCTTCCTAAGGCGTTTTTCACCACACACACTAACAGAGGCTGAGGAAAAAATCCTGATAGAAACCAGCCCAGTGGGAAGGTCGAGTTGGATTACCCTTTTTGAAAAAGTTATGGCCACTCTTGAGTTTGGAGAGGAAAAAAGGAGTCAGGAACAGGTACTCTCAGACCTCTATTCCCCAGACAGATCGATTCGAATCAAGGCACATAAGGATTTTACCCAGGGCCTTTTAACACAAGAACACGTGCTTACCCATTGTTTTAACACAGTGCTCCAAGATAAGGCCATTGAAGATAGGTTAAGAAAGTACCCCAACTGGTTAAGCTACATGAACCTTACTAACGAGATACAAGACGAAACAGTCGATGTACTCGTAAAGTGTGTGACCGATCACTATTCAATAGTGGAAAAATACTATGATAAAAAAAGACAAATTCTCGGCCTAGATAAACTCTATGACTACGATAGGTACGCCCCCATTGAAGGAATCCCAGATGAGATCATACCATGGGAGGAAGCTAAGGAGATCGTACTCAGTGCATATTATGATTTTTCAGAGACATTTGGCCAAATAGGAGAACGCTTTTTTGAAGAAAGATGGATTCATGCACCAGTGCTTCCAGGTAAAACAAGTGGAGCCTTTTCGCATTCAACTGTTCCTGAGGCTCACCCCTATATTCTCGTGAACTATACTGGAAAGATCCGTGATGTCGAAACTCTCGCCCATGAACTAGGACACGGAATCCATCAATACCTTTCGAGAAAAGTTGGTTATTTCAATTCACATACACCTCTTCCCCTGGCTGAAACGGCTTCAGTCTTTGGAGAGATGCTTGTATTCAAAAAGCTCTTAGAGCGTTTTCAAGATGAAAAAGTCCGTAGAGCCCTCATATGTGAAAAGGTGGAGAGCATTTTCGCGACGGTTTTTAGACAGATTGCTATGAATAGGTTCGAGGATGCCATCCACAATGCTCGTAGGACAAAGGGAGAACTTTCGCCACAGGAATTTGGAAAATTCTGGTACGAGACCCAAAAGGCCATGTTTGGAGATTCAGTAGAGCTCACAGATGAATACAGCCATTGGTGGTCCTATATAAGCCATTTTATCCACGCTCCCGGATACGTCTATTCCTATGCCTTTGGAGAATTATTGGTCTTATCCTTAATAAGCATGTTTGAACAGGGCCAAGATGGCTTTGTTGAAAAATACATAGACCTACTCTCATCAGGTGGGAAAAGTGATCCCTACGAACTCCTTGAACCATTTAACATTGATTTGAATGATACAGCTTTTTGGAATGAAGGCCTCAAAAAGATCGACGAAATGGTAGATAGTGTAAATGTCTAATTTATTGAGGGAGGGTTCCCCCCTCCCCCCTCCACTCCCCTTTTAACACATCGACTAGTATATGTTCCGACGATGCCAAGCAAACGTGGGTATTTCATTAGTTAAATCGCCTGACAATGCAAAGTTATTGAAAGCTTACACCTCTCTCAGTTCAACCAATTTCAAGGCATGGGTCGTACACTTTGTTACACAGGCTGGTTTTAAGCCTGAATCTATCCTATCCATACAATAATCGCATTTAATAGCCTTCCCAGTATCAGGGTTGAACTGGGGAATATGCCATGGACATGCACCCTGACAGGCCATACACCCAAAACACTTTTCCTCATCTACATAGACGATGCCATCTTCCCTCTTTTTCATTGCACCAGTTGGACAGATTGGTACACAGAATGGTTCGTCACAATGATAACAGGTCTGGAACTGAAATTCCGTTTTGGGAACTCCTCTAACATTTTTTAGAGCTTTATGTTTTATCTCGCAAAGTATGGGGCCCACTGGAAGTCCTTTATTGGACTTACAGTGGAGTTCGCAACCATGACAGCCAATGCATCTTTTTGAATTCAGGTATATTGCATATCGATTCATAATTCCACCCTCCTTTTACGATTGCGTGGGCTCTTTCTCACTGTCACGAATTTTTCACAAAGACATAGGCCACCTCCAGCCACATCCATGGCTAAAAGTAGACCTTCCATGAGTTTCTGGTCGCTCATACCTGAATGATAGGCCCTTGACTGAAGTGGAACCTGTCTGCCAAAGCCATGAACTGTATAAACCGCCTCAGGATGTATAAACTCTGTCACATGGACCTTAATAACTCCTTTTTGTGTATCGGATACAACATCAACTAGGTCTCCTTCTTTGATACCCAACTTTTCAGCTGCTCTTCTATTCATCCATAAGGTATTCTCTGGCATGAGTTCATGGAGCATTGGATTATTGATAGTCATACTGTGGGAATGCACTGGAGTGCGTCCAAAGACGAGCCTGAATTTCCCCTGTGGAGGATGAAGTGGAGACTCATAAGGTTTAAAGGATGGAAGCCCGGCCTCTTCGAGCCTCTGGCTTACAAATTCAATTTTTCCAGACGGGGTCTTGAACTTTCCATGAAGGTTGTTCCTATCATACATAATGGGCTTTTCCGTCAATGAAACAAATCCCTTTTCTTCAAAGTCCTCAATTGAAAAACCAGTAGGCTCTAACTGCCACTGCCATAGATCTTCAATGGTCTCATAAGGGAAGTATTGTCCTATCCCAAGTCTATCGGCCAGGAGCTTGAAGATCTCCCATGATGCTCTTGTGTTGAACTTCGGCTCAACTGCCTGCCTCCGAACAATGAACCTTGGTTTGGCCCCCTTTTGTGTGGCAATCATGCTATCTCTTTCAAGATAGGTCGATTCAGGGAGAATCACGTCGCTAAACCAGCCAAATTCGCTGTAGTGGGTATCTATGGATACAAGGAGATCACATTTTTCTAGCGCCTCTTTTTGGGCCTGAGGATCAGGGAAACAGCTGAAAGGATCGTGCCTGTAACAAATTAGCGCCTTGATTGGATACGGATCTTCTGTAATCATCGCATCATAAAAGAGATGAAAGAGTCCTGGCCCCTTATCAAAGTGCTTGTATCGCCAGCCAACTCCATCTGCTCGTCTCTCTTCTGGTTTAGGTACCTGTGCATCAAGGCTTCTGAGGCCCTTTACTCCACAATCCCCTGGACCTTTAGAAAAAATCTGGCCACCAGTAACTTCTATGTTCCCCATTAAGACATTTAAGATATGTAGAGCCCTCGTTGCATAAAAAGAGTCCTTATATCTAGACATCATCCAGCCTGGATGAAAGATCACAGATGGACGCTGTGTGGCAATTTCAGCTACAAACTCCTTGATCTTCCCGGCCTTTACACCGCACTCCTTGGCTGCCCATTCTGCTGTATATGGTTCCACGAACTTTGCTAGTTCATCAAAGCCAACAACATTTTTTTCTATGAACTCCTTATCATATGCCCCCCTACGGATGACTTCGTTAATCATCCCAAGGGCAAGTGCATAATCTGTCCCAGGTCTCACTAAAAAAAATCTTGTGGCCTTTATCCCTGTCAGTGTCTGCCTTACATCCACATAAGTAAGGCTTCCGCCCTTCTCTAGCATATCGACTACCTGTTGGACCTCGGCGACTCGTAGGGAGCTGAGAATATTCCTTCCGAAGAGGACCAGGTGCTTAGAATTTTTTATGTCATATACAAACCCCTTTCTACCCAGGCCGTATACAGAAAGACTTGAATGATGAACATTTCTTCCACAGGCACTATCATGATTTGTGAAATTCGGTGAACCTAAGGCGTGAATAAAGGCCTTGGGAAGGTCCACAAATGGCCCTCCTCTACAACTAAGGACGACAGAGCGTGCTCCATATTGAGAAATAATCTTCTCAAGCTTTTCTCCAACATATTCTATGGCTGTCTCCCAGCTAACAGGATCCCATTTTCCTGCACCTCTGCCCCCTCGTCTAATTAGTGGGGTCTGAGGCCTTTCACAATCTCTATATAGTGAAATTCCAGCAGTTCCCTTGGCGCATAAGGAACGCCCAAGAATATGAGGATTTCCCTCTATCCACTTGATT
The DNA here is from genome assembly GCF_001687335.1 of Dissulfuribacter thermophilus. Lineage (NCBI taxonomy): Bacteria > Pseudomonadati > Thermodesulfobacteriota > Dissulfuribacteria > Dissulfuribacterales > Dissulfuribacteraceae > Dissulfuribacter > Dissulfuribacter thermophilus. The sequence goes on from NZ_MAGO01000016.1 coordinate 9,871, forward strand.
TCTCCATCATCTACCTCCACCCGTATCGGGCAGCGGACAGAACACATGCCGCACATACTCCATACGGTCTTTGCCATAAAGCCTCCTTTAGATAATAATGTTTTAAATCCGAAATCCTTAACCGGCTAAAACTCTTTTACCTGGTTTGCCCCTTTCCTTTTCGACCCTAGCTGACTTTAGTTTTGTCAACAGGAAAATCCCTGGCAGATAGCCGAGGAAAAAGGTTAAAGCAACACTCAGACCAGGAAGTCCCAGGGGATTTGGTGGGAATTCAACTACAAACCTGACTCCATTGAGTTCTGGAATAGTGTCCAACCAATAGAGGACCAGAAATATGGGGACTAAATACGTACTTCCAAACCATGCGAATTTATTAGACAGAAAAGTATTATAAACTTCATCAATTTCCTCGTCTGTAGCTTTGGTAAGGACCTTTTGGACTTTCCAGTCCTCTATTGCTGAAATTCCCTCTTGGAGCTCTCTTTTCCTTTGAATCTTCTCCTGAAAGACCCTTTCCCGTACATCTACCTTCAAAATCACTCTAATTATCAATGAAATAATTGATGTAAGAATCCCTATCAGGAAAATGGATAATGATATGGGTATGCCCAGGCTGGAGAAGATCCCTATAGAGACCCTATAGAGTCCTTCTCCTACCATTGACATTACAGGGACAATTAAATCCAGCCATAACCAATCTAGCATGGAGATCATAGCCTCAAACATACGTGTACCTCCAGCTAACATTCTCTTATCTCACACAAATCCTGCCAAAACTTCTTATCTCATGAACCACAACAACTGGGTGTACTTCATGAAGACAATGATTAGAGCCAGGGCGAGCAGTCTCTTTAAAAAGATCTCAGGGAGCCTTTTTTGGATCTTTGGTCCAACCATTCCTCCACCGATAGCGCCAGCTGCGATGCACACTGCCATAAGCCAATCTGGCGAATATCCAAGGAGGATATATTTGGTTATTCCACCGACACTGGTTGCAAAGGTGCCTGCAAGGGCGATGGGGACAGCAAGATACATGGGATAACCCATTATCGAAGTCATAAAAGGCATGAACATGAATCCACCGCCAACACCAAATGAGGCTGCTATCATTCCCATAAGGATGCCACCAATGAGCATGGCCAGGGGACGTGCCACAAAGGTCTCTCCCCAAAATCTCATATCGAATTTAATGATGTTGAATTTATCAAATTCTACCTTTCCAAGTTCTGCTGCCTTGCCAGTCTTTTTGGCCTCTTTCACAGCCTGATTGAACTTCTGAACAATGGCCTTAAGGGCCTTCTTCTTTTCAATGGTACTGGGGAGACTTTCATGGAATAGCTTTATTCCGATGAGGAGACAGATAATTCCTAGATAAAACTTGTATGCCTTCATTGGGAGATACTTGGCAGAAAATGTAGGTCCAAGGAAGAAGGCACCAATGAGAATACCAATTGCAAAGAATATGGCTACGGGCCAGGCAAAACGGCGGTCCTTAAAATAGCTTATTAGGCCTGTTATTGGCGAGCATAAAGTAAGAAATAAGTTAGTTGGTTTTACGGTATTTGCTGCATTTATTCCTATTGGCCCCTTAGTGCCCAGAACCGTTATCTGAAATGCAGCAGTAAATAACCCGCCTGCAGCACCCATGATGACAAATAGCACACCTATCAGGAATGCTCCTAGTAAAACCACAAGCGGATTCATGTACGTATTCGCAGTCTTAAAGAAAAAGCCTGCAGGCTTGACTATGTAGGTAGCACTCTTTTCGCCATTGACCCATATGGCCATTTTAGTTCCGGGAGCGATATTCTTATAAGGAGTTATAACTACTGTAAAATCCCCGGTCTCTTTATCTAATTTAATGCTTACACCCTTGTTCCATGCCTCCTTCTGGACTGTGTAATCAGTTAGGACCATCCTGGAATTTCCACCACCTACAGGACGTTCCTTAGTGATGGTGTTGATGCCGAATTTCTTTTCGTGGGTGAACCTCAAAAAATCCCACTGTTCCTTTGAGTTAATAGGCCCCAAAAAACCTTTTACATGAGACGGTATCTCATCCCACTTTTTTATCTTATTGACCCTCACAGTGTACTTAAAAGGTGGAAAGGCAAAGAGGCCTTTCTTTTGGCCTTTTGGTACCCCCTTTGGTGTTGCAAAATAATCAGGTGTATTTGTAATGAGATAGTAAATGGGCGGAATAGCAGTATCATCAAATAATTTTGTGAGCTTTTCCCTTTCCTTGTCACCAGGGGCATCTAGCGGTCTAAAAAGCTTATCTGTACAGAGAACAAGGTAGAGATCCTGTCCGGGATCAATTTTTCCCTTTATGGTAACCTGTTGGCCAGCACCGTATTCTTTTGCATCCAGGTAGGCCGTGGGTGCTGAAAAACAATTGGAAGCAAAAAAGATTATCCCTACAAATAAAGATGCTAAAAATATGCTAACTTTAGAATTGAATTTGTATTCGTTCTTCATGCGCTAACCTCCTATACTTTTTTGTACACAGGCCACATCGCTATTTGGAAAACAGACATGACCACCATTTTCTAAAAAAAATTCAGACTCCCCCTCTTTATTGTGAGTGAGTGTATATGTGAGAGCATCTAGGAAAGTACTAAAATCCATATATTGAACAGGAATGTTGGGAGGAACAGCCTGCCCCACAGGGACAAAACTCAAAAACCCTTTTATTCCTGCTAATAGGAGTTCATTTACTGCCTCATCAAGAGATGGAACTTCTTCAATCACCATGCATAGGGCCACGTCTTTTTGAGGGATGAGCCTCCTGGCCACAGTAACAGAGTGGACAATCAGGCCTCCCCCTATATTTGTGCCTATAACTTCATCCCTGGAGTCAAAAATTGCCTCTACGAAATAGCCTCGTCTTTCAAACTGACCACTCATCACAATTGCCTTGCCTACTTTTCCTGCACCCAATAGACACAGTTTCCAAGACTGCCTAGCTCCCAAAATCATTGATAATTCTTGAAGTAATCCATCGACATCATAGCCAACTCCAGGCACTCCAAACTTCCCAAAATAGGAAAGATCCTTCCTGAGTTGCGCTGGATTGACCCTTGCCGCACAGGCAAGTTGAACAGACGAAATTGTCTTCCTCCCTTGTTGCCTCAGCACCTGGAGGTGCTGTCTGTAGACAGACAACCTAAAGATGGTGGCTGAGGGGATCTTTTTTACCTTTTCCATTTACATCCCCCTTTCGTTTTCTCTGTCTCGAGACAGACAAAAAATCGCTTAAGCGAACTTGTGCTAAAGTTCGCAAAAGGGATGCCAACTATTGTTGTCTTGAGAAAAAAATATTTTTGAACAATATCAAAGCGTTATAGAAAAATGAAATTCAAAGGAGAGAAAGAAGGTATGTCTTTGTGAAACATTTCTGTTGCGCTGACTAATATTTGTTGCAGTAAGTTACTATTTAAAATGAGATGATTTTATTCCGTATTGCCTGAGGAGTCGTTGGAGGGCCTGACGTTCCATGCCGCTAATTCTAGCAGCCTCTGTTACATTCCCCTTGGTCCTAGAAAGGACATTTTCAATATATCTTATTGAAAAATTTGTTATTAGCTCTTTTTTAGCGACACTATAAGATTTTGACAGAAGCTCATCAAATAGGACATTTCCGCAGGGACGGTTTCCCTGGCTATTCTGATTACAAACAATATCCTGAGCCTCTATTTTTCCAGTCTGATTTAAAAGCACGGCCCGCTTTATGGTATTTTCAAGCTCTCGAATGTTTCCCCGCCATGAATTTTGACTCAGACATATCAGTGCATCTTCAGAAAGAGTGATACCCTCTTTCTGAAACTGAATTGAAAATTTTTTTAAAAAATGATGTGCCAAAAGAGGAATATCTTCTTTCATATTCCTAAGGGGGGGCATGTAAATTGTGACAACATTCAGCCTATAATAAAGGTCCTCCCTAAAAGAGCCATTAGCCATAGCTTCCTCTAGATCTCTATTGGTAGATGCAATTACTCTGACGTCAATTGATACATTACGGGTAGATCCAAGGGGCCTGACTTCTTTTTCTTGTAAAACTCGTAAAAGCTTTGTCTGCAGCGAAACTGGCATCTCTCCGATCTCATCGAGCAATATTGATGACCTATTTGCCTCGATGAAAAGCCCCTTTTTATCGTTCACTGCTCCAGTAAACGCCCCCTTTTCATAACCAAATAGTTCACTTTCCAGGATATTTTCAGGAAGAGCAGCACAATTTACTGAAATTAATTGTCTCTTTGATCTCCTACTAAGGGCGTGAATCGCTCGGGCTGCAAGCTCTTTACCAGTGCCGCTTTCTCCTCTGATAAGAACTGTTTCGTCTGAATCTGCTACCTGTCTTATAAGTGTCTTTACTTCTTGAATCGGTTGCGATGACCCTATGATCCCATAAAAGTCATACTCTGTCTTAACAGCCTGGGTGAGCCTTTCATTTTCCCGTAGAAGCCTTGTCCTCTCTACTGCCCGGTTCACAGCATGAAACACCTTTGTATTGTCAAATGGTTTTTCAATAAAATCGTACGCTCCCAACTTCAGTGCCTCCACTGCCATCTCAACAGTGCCGTAACCTGTGATTACTATGACTGAACAAACAAGCTTTAGTTTTACTATCTCTTTTAGGAGGTCTATTCCACTCATGCCCTCCATTTTAACGTCAGTGATAACAACATCAGGGCGCCATTCTTTTATTATACGCAGGGCCTCAAATGGGGAATTTGATGTGATTACAGTATAATTCCCCTTACGCTCAAAAAGGCGCTTTAGCATTAGACAAAGGTCTTTTTCATCATCTACCACTAATAGTTTAGATACCTTTGGCATTTTTTTCTAAAACATCCGAACTCTTCCGCAATCAGGGCAGATCCAAGTAGGGCCATTACTCATACCCCACAAATTTTCCTTGAGACAATCGTCACAAATCTGAAAACCACAAGGACAATTCCAACAAAATGGTAATTTTCTATCGCATATCTGACATTTGAATTCTTTATGCCTCTTCCAAGATCTAGTTTTAGGAGATTTTTCCTTCATCTTTTTTACCTCTCACACATACAGTACCTTTGAACTATTGGATTCTCTGGCTCTGGGCCATCACTTTCTAAAGGGAGTTCTATTGTGAAAACAGTATTGATTCCCTTTTTCCTAAAAATTTCATCCTCAGGTGGAGAAAACACCTCAATAACTCCCTTAAGCTCCTTGATAATCCCGTAAGATACGCTAAGTCCCAATCCAGTGCCCTTACCCACGGGTTTAGTAGTAAAAAATGGATCAAACATCTTTGTCTTTATCTCATCAGGGACCCCAGGACCAGAATCACCTATCTCTATAAAAACACGCATTTTCTTAGTGTCGTATCTGGTCCTTATCATCACCAAGCCCTTTTCTCCAATAGCTTGATGGGCATTTGTGAGGATATTCAAAAAGACCTGACTAATTCTATCCTTATCTCCATAAATTTTGGGAATGGATTCAGTCAGTTCCAATACCAGTTCGATTTGATCCATCTCCAATGAGTGTCTAATGAGGGCTACAGTATGTTTAAGGCACTCATTAACATCCACTTCATCAAACTTAGCAGTTGATGTAGATCGCGCAAAGCTCAAAAGATCCGAGACTATTCTCTTACAGTTTTTTGTCTGTTTTTCAACTATTTCCAATTCTTTTAAAATCTCTTGATCGTTTTCGAAGTCTTCCTTTAAAAGTTGTGTATATCCCAAAATGATCCCTAGAGGGGTATTGATCTCATGTGCCACTCCTGCAGCCAACTGGCCTATAGCGGCCATTTTTTCAGAATAGATGAGTTTTTCAGTCATCTTTTTGAATGCCGTTATATCCTTCGCAATGCCTTCGCAACCAGTGGGTTTCCCTTTTTCATCCCTTATGGCCGCAGCGCTTATTATCATGTTTATGGTGGATCCATCCTTCTTTAAAAATTCTGCCTCAAAATCTTTGATAAATCCATCTCTACATATACTGGCATAATATGTCCTCCATTCCATTGGTTTATTGAAAAACTCCTTCATAGGGAGCCCGACTACTTCCTCTTTTTCAGTATACCCAAGTAGTTCAACGCCACTTTGGTTCATATCTGATATGCATCCCTTTTCGTCGCAAAAGAAAATGGCATCCTTAGAATTCTCAAAGAGCCTTCTAAATTTTTGTTGGGAGAGCATGAGTTCTTGTGTCCTGATCCTCACCCTATCTTCCAGGGTTCGATTGAGTTCCCGTAACTCCCTGTGAGTTGCTTCAAGTTCCTCCTTAGCCGACCTCACGGCTTCAGCCTCTTCTCTTATCAAGGCCATTACCCCTCTGATATTCGGATAATAGAAGGTCAGTATCCCGACAGAGACAAAGGTCATTGTATTGAGACCGCCGCTAAAAGGGCTTATCAGTTTCCAAAGCCCGGTCTCTCCCCAAAACATCAAGATGAAACGAACTGCATGTCCAAAACTCCTTGAGATAGAGAGGGCAACAAATGAAATTGAGAGCCAAAATAGATATGAAAAGAGTACGCTTTTAGGATGTTTTGTCACCAAATCCTTTGCGTATCTAAAGGCCATAATAGATAGGCACACCATTAGGATTGCGCCCAAAAAATCCATGAGATATACAGGGAAAAGGGGGAGACCGTGACTCACGCCCCTCCTCCATGATCATTGATATGGCAATTTTCATCTTTTTCCCGCCTAGATGAAAAGGCTCGTAGACTGAGTACTAGAAAGAGCATTGCCGGAATGCACAAAAGATGGTCATTTCTAAGGACATAGTATATTAGCTCCTTGGCAGTTATTGGAGGAAGAAGAGCATGATCAAATATATTAGATGGCATGTACAGCGAGGACTCTGGGATTCCAACAAATAGTATGTGTGCTGCAAGGGTATCTATATTCCAAAGGAGAAACATGAATAGGCTCAGCTTTAAAAAACGCCATGCTGCGCTCTTACCTGGAGGGTGCTTTTTGAATAAATATAAGAGAAAAATTATGGCTAAGGAGAAAAAGATGTGGGCGAGCATGTGGACATATAGCCCTTCAGGGGGGCCATGGACCTGAACAGCATAAGCAGGGTTTCCAAAGAGTAAAAAAGATAATAATATGATTACAAAGAACATGTTAATTTTTTCTCACTAGATGCATTTTGTGTCAAGAGGTCCAAATCGTGAGGAGGTAAACTCAACACCTATGAACGAAGTTATCAAGGCAATCTACGAAAGAAGGAGCGTAAGGGACTTCACTGCTGAGCCCGTACCAAGAGAACATATCATGGAGATATTAAAAGCAGGTTCATGGGCACCTTCTGGATTAAATAACCAACCGTGGCGTTTTGCCATTGTCACTGATCCTGCACTCAAGGAGAAATTCGAACCTCTTACTAAGTATACAAGAATTATTAAATCAGCACAATGTTTGCTGCCGGTCTTCATATCTAAATCAAAGATGTATCACGAGACTAAGGACCATCAGGCAATTGGGGCATGCCTTCAAAATATGCTATTGTGTGCTCATTCACTGGGACTTGGAGCAGTGTGGCTCGGAGAAATACTAAAAAGTGGAGATGAAGTCAGAAAGTTGTTAGGCCTTTCTGAGGATCTCGAGCTAATGGCAGTGATTGCCCTAGGGTGGCCCAAAAACAGGGATCAGAAGTCCAGGAGGATACCATTGGAGGAACTGATCGTATTTGACAACTGAGGAGGCAAATTTAAATGTATCTAAAAAAATCTTTTCGTAATATCTGCCTATTATGGCTCATCTTCTTTAGTTTCGGATGTGCCCAGTACACCCCTTCTACTTTTAATAGCGCATCCAATCCCGAAGAAGAGACTGCAACAAAAACAGGTCCTACGATCCAATATCAATTTCCAGACCTACCTATACCAATGGAACTCACAAAGGTTCAAGAAAGGACCATGATCATCAGGACTCCTACTTACCAAGGGGGGATATTGACCTACAAAGGACGGATCACAAGTGACTCTTTAGAAGGCTTTTTCATGGAAAATCTCCCAAAACATAACTGGATCTTTCAGGGATCATTACATGGTAAAAGCCTTTTTTTGGCTTTTTCAAAAGATCTTGGTGCCCAATGCCTTATTAAAATTTCAGATGAAGCATTTAACACAGTGGTGGAGATATGGTTGAGCGAGCCCCTTGGGGTAACGGAATAGGACTCTCGAATAAAAACATCCTTTTTGGAATAACCGGAGGGATCGCGGCTTTTAAGGCTGCTTTCTATCTTCGCAGTCTTAAAAATTTTGGGGCCAAAGTAGTCCCTGTCCTCACAGAAAATGCGGCAAAATTCGTGACTCCCATGACCTTTTCAGCACTCGCTAATGAGAAGGCCTGGCTTGACGCATTCGATAGTGATCCTTCATCCCTCTTTGCACACATTGAAATCCCAAAAGATGCAGACTGCTTTGTAGTGTGTCCGGCAACTGCCAACTGTCTTGCAAAGGCTGCAAACGGTATTGCAGATGATCTTCTCACAACCATGATCCTGGCCTATAAGGGAAGCGTACTGTTTTTCCCATCCATGAATCCAGCCATGTACCAAAATCCTGCAACCCAGAACAATATAGAAAAGCTCAGGAAATTAGGTCATGTGGTTGTGGAGCCAGCTACTGGGCAGGTAGCCTGCGGAGACCAAGGCCAGGGAAGGCTCGTGGAGTTCGAAGAGTTTCTACACGAGGTCCAAAGTAGTCTTTTACCCAAACCCCTCTTGGGTAAAAAAATATTGGTGACCGCTGGTCCCACAAGGGAACCAATTGACCCAGTGAGATTCCTGTCCAACAAGTCCTCTGGGAAAATGGGTTTTGAGATTGCCTGGGCATGTAAAATGCTAGGTGCTGAAGTAACATTAATCAAAGGCCCTACCCAGCTTTCACCTCCAAATGTTCACACGCTCTTGAGCGTTGAAACCGCAGATGAGATGTTTGAGGCTGTTAAAGAAGTATTTCCTCAGATGGATGTAGTCATAATGACCGCAGCTGTGGCTGACTATACCCCTGAAAGAGTATCAAAGACAAAAATCAAAAAGAAAGACTATGGAGAAGAGAATCTAAACATCAGCCTAAAAAAGACCCAGGATATCCTAAAATATATTTCACGGAACAGGTCCTCCAAACAGGTGATAGTAGGCTTTTGTGCTGAGACTGAAAATCTCATTGAAAATGCAAGGAAAAAATTGGCCAACAAGCCAGTTGACATGCTCGTATGCAATGATATCACAGAAAAAGGAGCAGGTTTTGACAAAAATACCAATAAGGTTTCAATCCTTTACGGTGATGGATCTAAGATTGAAGAACTTCCCCTCATGTCAAAGGCCAATTTAGCCTTGGAACTCATGAACCGTGTTTCCAGCCTACTTTAAAAACACAATCATGATCTTAACAATTGACTTTTCTCTTTCTCTTTGGTATGTGAAAGGTCGTGTGCCGGAGTGGTGGAACTGGTAGACGCGCCGGACTCAAAATCCGGTGGCCTTCGGGCCGTGCGAGTTCGACTCTCGCCTCCGGCACCAAATAATTTCAGTACATCACACTCAAAAATCCCCGCCAAAACCTTCTTAAATCCCACTTGTGGTAGGTAACATTCAACATAATCCCAGATTATGCACTTCAAATTCCTGAAGCAAGTAATTTCTTTGAATTATTGTATAGTTAGCATCTATCTATTTTCGCTGTACCTTCACCCAAAAGGTGAAACTCAATCGGTTATAAATCTTCAGGCATTTGAAGCCGCAAGGGGCTCGCAATTTTACCGAATCTGCTTTGTTGTCGGGCACTTGAAGTACCTAAGTACGTTTGCATACCCTCCGCCTTGCATCTTCGGCAAACTTGCGAGCTGCATAATCTGGGAAAACGACAATGAAAGTGCAAAGATGAAGACCTATAAGGGAGTGATTCAGGGTTACAATGGCCTGGCCATGGTAGATGCCAAGCATCAGGTGATAGTACATGCAGAGGCCTTTGGAAATGGGCAAGAGCAACACCTATTAGAGCCCATTATAGAGGGGGCCAGTAAGACCTATAAGGTGCTGTCTTCTGACAAAGATATTTTTAAAAAAGTAAAGTTGACTGCTGATGCTGGATTTCACACAAAGAAGAACATGGAGATGGTCTTCAGCCAGGGGATAGATGCCTATATAGCAGACAGACATTTTCGCAAACGAGATCCCAGGTTCAAGAACCAAGATCGTTTCAAACAAAGAGCTCGAAAGGAGAGAAAATCCCGCTTGTTCACGCCCAGAGATTTTATTTTTGATATGGAGCAACAGAGCTGTATCTGTTCTGCCGAGAAACATCTCTATGTAAAGAACAAGAATTTTGTAACTAGAAATGGTTACAAGGCCATAGCTTTTATGGGTAAAAAGACCGAATGCAGGGTCTGTAAGCTTCGTGAGCTATGTCTGAGATATCCCGACAGGACCGAGGCTCGGCAGGTACACTTTTTTTTATGGCAAGGAGAATAGTGCAGGCAGCACCTTCATAGAAAAGATGAAGTGGAAGATAAATTCAAGCCTTGGCCGTTTGGTTTACAGTAAGCGCATAGGTACAGTGGAACCTGTATTTGCCCACATCTGTTCAGTGCTTGGTCTGAACCGTTTTCCCCTTCGAGGCAAGCACAAGGTGAACACCCAGTGGCTTCTTTACTGCATAGTGCACAATATCATCATAATCCACCGATTTGCACCTGGATTTACTTGATAGGAATATCTTGAACATGAGATGAAGTTGTTATAAAAAAGAAAAAATATGGATGGAGTTGGGTTCCTCACGGTTCCCACCGTTATTCCTGTAACTAGATTTTTTGAAGGAAATAGATTTCCAGAAAGGAATCAGCCTGGAATTTATATTTTTATACAGACTCGTTGGCCGGAAAATGTCGATGCAGATGAAATCTAAACTCACACCATATTATATTGATCTAGTTTATGATGCCTGCCTTAAATCTTTCTGGCGAAAGAAAACGCTACGTAATTTTTTAAAACGTTGTGGGATTTCCGATTCCTTTTTGGCGAGCTGGGCTCCTGATGAAACAAAAAGAGATTTTTTGGACAGGCTTTTTGAAAAATTGCCTCGAACAGAAAAAGGCAGAGCTGCATTGTTGCAAATTGCAAAATATCTTATGGAGCAAAGGACATTTCCTGATTTGGAAAACTGGGAAGATTCATCCATAAAAATCAAACAAGCGCATGATGCAGTAACAAAATTAAGAATATATCACCAACAACAAGAAGAAGAAAAAAGGAGTGAAGAAGAACGTAAAAGAGCCAGGGAAGAGTTCAGGAAAAGACAGGAAGACATAAAAAGGTCTCAGTTATCATTGCAAAAGTTAAATGATCGTTTGAATGAACTTGGGCAGAAAATTGGCACTCAAAAAGCTGGCTATGAATTTCAAGATTGGTTTTTCGATCTTTTGGATTTCTTTGAAATTACAAATCGAAAACCATACGTACATAATGGTCGTCAAATTGATGGCTCTTTAACGCTTTCTGGTACCACATATCTTGTAGAATTGAAATTCACATCAGAGCAGGCCGGAGCAAGTGATATAGATTCATTTTATAGAAAGGTTACAAGCAAAGCGGATAATACAATGGGTATAATGGTTTCCATTTCTGGGTACTCATCAATAGCGATTAAAGAGGCATCAGGAGAAAGAACTCCTTTGCTCTTGTTGGATCATGGTCATTTATACTATGCGTTGAGTGGCATAATGGGCATGGCAGACATCATAGAAAGAGTAAGAAGGCATGCATCGCAAACAGGCGAAGCATATTTGCCTGTTCAGAAATTTACAATATAAATTCGGGCCAACAAGCGGGTGCACTTGACCGCTGTTCCGCTGGCGCTTCACAGCGGCAAGTGACCCTTGGTCGTTAAGTGAAAAAATTATGAGTAGTCCTGTCTTTAATATGGGATTCTGGGAATCATTTCTTAGAGATCAATTTATAAAACAAATTGATTTATTATATGACTCAATTCAGAATCGACTTTTACCCACCTTCAATGATCTTGAAAAAGAAGCAAAGCAAGTTGCAGAAAGGAAATGGGATGAACTATGCTCTTCGTGTTATTCGCCCGATATTGATCCTGGAGATTTGGCGGAAAAAGCTCAAGAGGCTGGTATTGAACACTATACAATGCTTTCAAATATAAAACAGACTATTTTAAATCTTACAGCGACTGCACTCTACCATTTATTTGAGCAGCAGATCATTTTCTTCTTGAGAAGGGAAATATTACATCCATCACAAGAAGATGATCCTCAATTAATGAAAATATCAATCTTCAAGAAAAGAGTACTTGAAAAAGGTATTAATATTGATTCGTTTAGATCGTGGGCAATAATTAATGAACTAAGATTTGTTGCAAATTCAATAAAACATGCAGAAGGCCCCTCAGTAGTTGAGTTACATAAACTAAGACCCGATTTATTTGAGCATCCTATTTTTAGAACTAAAGATGAACAAAATACAAAAAGGTATGTATTGCCTAGAGTTTATTTGCCATTAGCTGGAGAAGATATATTTATAACTCCGGATGATTTATTGAAATATAAGAATGCTATAAGAGATTTTTGGGATGAATTTATCAATATTTGTTTAAATTATGAAGAGATATAAGTCACTTAACAAAACGATCCACCTTGTATGTTAAAAACAAAGAAGTAGGGTAGCTCCCTACGGGAACGGATGAGCCCGTGCTACACCTTATAACTGTAAAGTTCGTCGGTCAGATATTGGCCTCCGTTCCATTTCCTGCACCGTAAAGGCTGAACAGTATCGTATGGCTCTCATGTGAATGGGAAAGCCCGAATGTACAAGAGAACGCCAGGGCGGGATTTTAATTCTTCATACAGGGAGGCGTAAATGCATAAGAAGATCATTGGAATTGATGTTGGCAAGAAGGAATTGCGCACCGCCCATAAGTATGAGGCATCCAATGGGAAATTCAAGGTAAAGAGGAAAAAATTCCCTAACACCTTGAAAGGGCATACTGCCTTGCTTGCCTGGGCAAAGAAAATAACCAACAAGGAAGGTAAAGAGCATATCCATTTCATAATAGAAGCAACAGGGGTGTATTATGAAGGCATTGCCACCTTTTTACATGATGCCAGCAGCATGATATCTGTACTGAACCCCAAGTATGTAAAGTCATTTGCAGAGAGTTTTGGAGTGCGTACAAAGACAGATAGCAAGGATGCCCTGGTGCTTGTTGAGTATGGAAGTGCCATGCATCCTGATTTATGGACTCCACCACCGCCAGAATATCGTATTTTGTTGAGTTATCATAGGGCGATAGATTCACTTAAGCATCGCAGGACTGCAATATTGAACAGGATAGAGGCATTGGAAATAAGCCATCCAGCCCCGGGTCCGATTCTGGAAGAAGAGCGAAGGCTCCTTGTTGAGGTAAGTGAATCTATAAAGCGCTTGGAACAACAGATCAAGTCTCATATTCGAAGGCATCCTGGTCTCAAAAAAGAGGTGGAACTGTTGATGACTATCTCAGGGATAGCCTGGATTACTTCTGTTTTGCTTGTTGCAGTAATGCAAGGTGGAAGGCGTTTCAAAAGCGCACGGGAAGCAGCTGCCTACCTGGGACTTTCGGTAAGAGAAAATCTTTCAGGGACAAGCCTCAAGGGACGTTCCAGATTATCCAAGAGAGGCCCGGGAGATATACGCAAAGCTTTATATTTTCCAGCTATTACTGCTATGCGGTACAATCCGGATGTAAAAGCGCTTTACAATCGTCTTGTTCAAAGAGGCAAGGTAAAAATGGTAGCCATAGGAGCTGCCATGAGGAAGCTGGTCCATATTGCTTTTGGAGTACTGAAGCATAAACGGGCATACATGGCTTTGGCAACATAGATAAAATAGTGCTTGACACTCAACACAGTATCTGACCGCTATTTCGCTGCGCTTCATAGCGACAGGTGAGCTTGGTCGTTGAGGCTGTAGAAAAACCCTTAAGCGCGCCAGATTACTGCTGTTTTTTCTGGGAGGTGTGGTATATAACGGTTAATGACATTGAGTAAAGGATTGACTAATGGCGCGTTTTAAGAAGTATTCATATAAGCAAGGTAAATTTATTCCTATACATTTCGAGAAGCAAATTCTTCCAGATACCTTTGAATATATACTCCATTATTTGATTGATAATGAAGTAGATCTTTCTGTGTTCAGACAGCGCTATAAGAATGATGAAGTGGGTGCGCCTGCCTATGATCCAGCTATCCTGCTCAAGATTATTTTGTATGCATATTCTAAAGGAATAGTTTCCGGCAGGAAAATAGCTCAGTGTTGTCGAGAGAATGTCATCTTCATGGCCCTGCCTGCTGATACAAGACCTCATTTTACCACCATAGCTAGTTTCATATCTTCATTGGATTAAGAAGTAGTCCAGTTGTTCCGTGACATTCTCCTTGTATGTGACGAGATGGGACTAGTGGGTAAAGAGATGTTTGCACTGGATGGATGCAAACTGCCATCCAATGCATCAAAAGAGTGGAGCGGTACCAGGGCTGACATTGAGAAGAAGTGTAAGAAGTTGGAACATGCCATCCAGGCCATGATAGAAAAGCACAGGGAACTTGATCAGAAAGAGACAGACCATGAGCTTATCTCCCGTGAGAAAAAGTACATTGAAACTCTTAAAAAGCAGGTCAAGAAGATAAGGGACTGGATGGATAACAATGATGACAAGCCAGGCAGAGGTGGAGGAATAAGGAAGAGCAATATACCCAGATTATGCACTTCAAATGCCTTAGAAAGGGATTTTTTCTGAATAATTCAATAGTTAGCTGCAACTTATCCAGTTCGTTCCTTCAGCAAAAAGGTACGGCTTCATCCAGGGGTTATATCTCAGGCATTTGAAGCCGCAAGGGGCTCGCAATTTTACCGAATCTGCTTTGTTGTCGGGCACTTGAAGTACCTAAGTACGTCTGCGTACCCTCCGCCTGGCATCTTCGGCAAACTTGCGAGCTGCATAATCTGGGAAAACGACAACGAAAGTGCCAAGATGAAGACCTCTAAGGGGGTAATTCAGGGGTACAATGGCCTGGTCATGGTAGATGACAAGCACCAGGTGATAGTACATGCAGAGGCCTTTGGAAATGGGCAGGAGCAACACCTGTTGGAGCCCATGATAGAGGGGACCAGTAAGACCTGTAAGGTGCTATCTCCTGAGGAAGATGTTTTTAAGAAAGTGAAGTTAACTGCTGATGCTGGATTTCACACAAAGAAGAACATGGAGATGGTCTTCAGCCAGGGGATAGATGCCTATATAGCAGACAGACATTTTCGCAAACGAGATCCCAGATTCAGGGATCGAGATCGCTTCAAACAAAGAGCTCGAAAGGAGAGAAAATCCCGCTTGTTCACGCCCAGAGATTTTATTTTTGATATGGAGCAACAGAGCTGTATCTGTTCTGCCGAGAAACATCTCTATGTAAAGAACAAGAATTTTGTAACTAGAAATGGTTACAAGGCCATAGCTTTTATGGGTAAAAAGACCGAATGCAGGGTCTGTAAGCTTCGTGAGCTATGTCTGAGATATCCCGACAGGACCGAGGCTCGGCAGGTACACTTTTTTTTTATAGCAAGGAGAATAGTGCAGGCAGCACCTTCATAAAAAAGATGAAGGGGAAGATAGATTAAAGTCGTGGCCGTTTGTTTACAGCAAGCGCATAGGTACAGTGGAACCGGTCTTTGCCCACATCTGTTCAGTGCTTGGTTTTAACCGTTTTACCCTAAGAGGTAAGCGTAAGGTGAACACCCAGTGGCTTCTTTACTGCATAGTACACAATATCATCAAAATCCACCGATGTGCGCCTGGATTTACTTGATAGGAGTATCTTGAACATGAAATGAGGTTGGTATAAAAAAGGAAAAATAAGGATGGAGTTGGGGTCCTAACGGTTCCCACCATTATTCCTGTAACTAGATTTTTTGAGGCAAATAGATTGCCAGAATGGAATCAGCCTGAAATTTATATTTTTATACAGACTCGTTGGGTAGTAAACAAGGAGGTATGGAGTATGAGAAACCTGATATTGGCTGTTAGCTGTATCTGCTGTCTTATCCTCAGTATGCTCTCTGCTGGCGCGCTGGAATCTGCGGCAGCGGTGGTTGCTGAGTCCAGTAATCTACCAGACGATCAGTTTACACTGGTTCTGGATCTTCAGCGGCCGAGTGATACTGATATTCTTCTGTTGCGCAATGGCGACAGGCTGACTGGCACTATTCTTAACAAGAGTTTTAGTATCCGAACATCATATGCACAGCTAAAGTTCAACAATCGGATGATTGCTGGCATCAACCTCGAGGGTGGACCCAACAACATCGAATCCATTATAACAGTCAATAACAACCTGTTTTCTGGCTTCATCGACAACGCTGTGTTTGTCTTCAAACTTCAATCTGGCCCTCAGATCAA
Organism: Dissulfuribacter thermophilus; assembly: GCF_001687335.1. Lineage (NCBI taxonomy): Bacteria > Pseudomonadati > Thermodesulfobacteriota > Dissulfuribacteria > Dissulfuribacterales > Dissulfuribacteraceae > Dissulfuribacter > Dissulfuribacter thermophilus. Next base: position 26,327 of record NZ_MAGO01000016.1, read on the forward strand.
TGTTCGGAAGGAGAAAGTCCTGAAAGCCGTGTTTCGAGTTCGAAAAGCTGAACGCGAAGGCATCCCTCAACGTCAGTTCATAGTACTGAAGAACGGAGATTACTTTAGCGGGAAATTGCTCAACGATAAGATAGTAGTTGCAACAACCTATGCTGCCGTTCCACTGGTTCTATCGAATATTGACAGGATCAAGCTAATTGGAAGCGAGAATCCGCTAACCCGCGTTACGATGCGCAATAGCGACGTCATTCAAGGAGTCCTTCAGACGGAAGATATCCAAGTGAAGCTAGATGTGGGTCCTGTCGTCGGCATCTACAAAGACAGAATAGACATGATCTACTGTAAATACGGCTACCGTCCCGAGCATCTTTCCTCGGCCGTTGTCCAACAGTTCAGACGAAAGTTGCTCACCATTGCCCCAGATGGGGCAATCAACGGGCCTGTACCTTATGTCAAGAGCTACAAAGTTGACTCCCCTCAAACATTGACTGAGGCTCTGCATCTCATTGAGGTGAACTCAAAGAGCATATCTGTCCTCATCCTTGCATTATCACTTTCAGAGATTTCACAGGACCATCAACGTGCCTTGCGTGACTGGGTTTCCCAGGGCGGAGGCATCTGGCTCTTCTACGGCATGAAGTCGAATAGCTACTTTAAATTCGTCCATGGCGATAACTCTAGGCTTCTATTTCCGAACCTTCATCACTTGAAAACAGACGAACCTGCTGAGATCATTTGGCCCCGCCGGGATCTAGCGGTTATGAGCGGGGTCAATGTTCTCTCAACATATCTAAATCATTCTAATAAGGGTGCAAGAACGTCATTCGACGAGACTTCGTTGCCGGATGGAGCCATAGTTTTAGCGAAGCAGCCCAATCCAAAGATGTTCTTGGCTCCTTACGGGAATGGCCGTGCAATGGTTGAGGCAAACCATTTTAACCGTTCACCTCTTCATCACCCCACAGAGATGGACAACCCGACCTTTATCAGGAATGTATCGCTTTGGCTGGCCGGTTATGACTTCCAAGCCAGAAAGCGGAAATGGACTGGACGAACTGATTGAATAGAAACGAGAAAAGGACCAACAAGCGGGTGCACGGGATCTCAAAACCGCTGCGCTTCGCTTGCGTTTTTTCGGCCCGTGACCCTAGTCGTTGAGGCTGCAGAAAAAACCTTAAGCGCGCCATATTACTGCTGTTTTTCTGGAAGATGTGATATATAACGGTTAATGACATTGAGTAAAGGATTGACTAATAGCGCGTTTTAAGAAGTATTCGTATAAGTAAGGTAAGTTTATTCCTATACATTTCGAGAAGCAAATTCTTCCAGGTACCTTTGAATATGCACTTCATTATTTGATCGATAATGAAGTAGACCTTTTTATATTCAGATAGCGCTATAAGAATGATGAAGTGGGTGCGCCAGTCTATGCTCCCGCTATCCTGCTCAAGATTATTTTGTATGCATATTCTAAAGGAATAGTTTTCAGTAGGAAGATAGCTCAGTGTTGTCGAGAGAATGTCATCTTCATGGCCTTGCCTGCAGATACAAGACCTCATTTTACCACCATAGCCAGTTTCATTCCTTCACTGAATCAAGAAGTGGTCCTCTTACTCAGAGCCCATTATTAATGATCTTCTAATTTTCGTACGCAGTCCTTGAGATATTCAGATCAGACCGAGGAGCAACGGGTGTTATAGTTAAGCGAAAGATAGATTCAACCCTTGGCCATTTGGTTTACAGCAAGCGCATAGGTACAGTGGAACCGGTATTTGCCCTCATCTGTTCAGTGCTTGGTCTTAACCGTTATACCCTTTGAGGCAAGCGCAAGGTGAACACCCAGTGGCTTCTTTACTACATAGTGCACAATATCATCAAAATCCACCGATCTACGCCTGGATTCACTTGATAGGAGTGTCTTGAACATAAGCTAATGTTGTTATAAAAAAAGAATGAGGATGGAGTTGGGTTCTTCACGGTTCCCACCATTATTCCTGTAACTAGATTTTTTAAGGAGAATAGATTTCCGGCAAGGAATCAGCCTGAAATTTATATTTTTATACAGACTCGTTATGTTTAAAAAAAATCAATGAACAGCACAACAAAGGATCTACGCTATCTGCACGCAAATAAGTTCTTGGAATATGCCTATCTGGCTCTCAGTGATCATTTCACTTCACGTGAGGAATTCGAAGAGTACTTTGAATCCATTAAGGGTGATGACCAAA
>NZ_MAGO01000017.1 GCF_001687335.1 Dissulfuribacter thermophilus
GGAGATAAAATCCAGGTAAGAGAGATTGTTTTCAATGGCATTCTGGTTTCTGGCCTCTATGCTCTTGGCCATTCCAGATAGCTTAAGGCCTTGAAGCTGTTTTATTATTTCCATGGGCCTTCACCTCCAGCCAACCTGTCATATATTGACAAGTCATTGGCAAAACCTGATCCAGTGACTGTTGATCCTCTTGTGTCACTAGAAACATAGAGGCCGTTTTCGCATATCCTCTTGACTGATCTATAGCTTATGGCTCCAAAAACTATGGCCCTTTCACAGGCCTTGTTTAATACATCAGGGTCAAAACTTTGGCCTAAAGATAAAACTCCCTGGATTGATCTCCGCCAACTCTGGGGAAAAGCTTTCTCAAGATGGTTTAAAAAATCCAGCACAAATGGCCCTATCTCTTTACACTTGGCCTCATAATAGGACCGTGGCTTGGGCAGCTTATAGTCCTGGAATATGGCTCTTATTTGTTATAAACTCCCCCTTGCCATTGGAGATTATATGAACGGCTATCTCACTTAGGTCTTTGTCAAAAATATGCAATAGGTGGGAGGTGGCCTTTAAACTTACTTCTTTGCCTACATACCTATAGGGAACAGAATAATAATTATATTTGTAGTATATATGGCTATAGGCATTGACCTTTCGCTTGGACAAAAATGGAACCTCATATCTCCTTAATGGCAATGGCTTAAGAGCTCTCTTTTCCGTTCTCTCAAACTCCTCCCTGGGGACCTTGCGGGTAGTACCATGAACACGGCTATTGCATATTTCATCGAGCCATCTTTTGAGCTCTGTTCTTGCTCCTGAAAGCTCCCTGCTATCAAGCCCCTTCAAGAAAGATCTTTTTACATACTTGATACCAGACTCTACCTTCCCTTTCTCTTCTGGACGCCTAACCCTACAAGTTGCCGGGCTTGAACCATAATGCTGAAGCATTCGTGAATACTCTGATTGAATCTCTGGTTCATAAAAGTTCGACCTCACAACTCCTGATTTGAGGTTGTCTATCAGAACAACTTCTGGCACTCCACCAAAATACTCAAAGGCATTTATGTGACACCGCAAAAACGTCTCTGTATCTTGGGTCAAAACCAACTCGTAATAGCTCATACGGCTATAACTAAGGGCCATGCAAAACACCCAACATTTACGCCACTTACCCTCGATTAAAAATTTTCCAGCATATCCAAAATCTACCTGGGCCTCTTTACCAGGGGGACTAAGTATTGGAATCTTGCCATCCTTGCCAACCTTTAGCTTGCGGAGATACTTCTTTAACCCGCTATAGCTGATCTCAACGCCATGGATCTCACAAAGCTTGCGGTGGATTAAAACCCCAGAAAGCCCTTCTTCTAAATATGAAAGTATTTCCTCTCTATATGCGTCCAGCCTGCTCCTCTTTCGCATCCTGGGAACCTTTACCTCCCCGTCCTTTACTCTCTCACGAATCTTCCTCACTGTCTTTCTGTCAATCCCCAGCTCACGGGCAATACCGGAAATGCTCCATCCTTGATCCAATAATGTCTTTACTGTGTAATACATCTCAATCCCCTTCATCCTCAGGCCCCTGTTTAAGTCATTTCTTAAACAAGGTAACCCTTTAATTATTCATTGACTAACCAAGTGGGGATTTTTAAGTGCCCTACCCTGGGGAAATTAAAGTGACTTTAACACTCAGCATTAGCAGAAGCTCTTTGTACTATAAGCCCAAAGGGCTATCGGAGCTGGACCTTGTCCTAATGAAAGCCATTGATGAACAATATCTTAAAACACCTTACTACGGGAGAAGACGAATGCGTCATGCCCTTAAAAAGAGGGGATACCAAGTGAGTGAAAAGAAGGTCAGGCGCCTCATGCAGCTCATGGGATTAAGGGCAATAGCTCCTGGTCCCTTTACCAGCACCAAGGCTCTTGAGCACAAAGTCTTTCCCTATCTGCTTAGGGATTTAAAGATAACCAGGTCCAACCAGGTCTGGAGTTCGGATATCACCTATATCCCGATTATGGGCAATTTTATGTATCTCTGTGCAATTATAGACTGGTACAGCCATAAGGTAGTAGCCTGGAGCCTGTCGACTACCCTTGATGCCGAGTTTTGTGTTTCCTGCCTGGAAAGGGCCATAGCTCGATATGGGGCTCCTGAGATATTCAATTCGGATCAGGGGAGTCAATTTACCAGTGAAGAGTTCATAAAGATACTGGAGAAAAACAAAATCCGGATTAGCATGGATGGGCGTGGCAGATTCCTGGACAATATTTTCATTGAGAGGCTTTGGCGTTCGCTGAAGTATGAACTTATCTATATTCAGGAGGTTGTCTCAGTGTCTGAACTCCGTAAAGGGCTTATGACTTGGTTTGAATCTTATAACAAAGAGAGATTTCATCAGGCTCTTGGTTATCAGCCCCCTGATGATATCTATGAGCTAAATAAGGCAGCATGATCACACCAGCAATGGAAGCGAACATAAAATCACAAATGTGCTGTACAAAAAATGGGTACCACTTCACTTCCTCTGGAGGTGGGGGTCTCTAATAAACTATATGTTATGTATGAACAAAAAGAAAATTTAAAACAATTTTTAATTCTAAAAGTAATTAGAGGTTGCTCTATGAAGAAAGGAATTGTTTGTTTTTTATTTGTATTACTTTTTCCAATCAATTTATTTGCTAATAAGCAGATTTACCCTTTGTATGATTCCTCCTTAGCTCCTTATGCTGTTATTAAGTTTGCAGAATGGAGTGATGCCGAGAATAACCTTATCGGCTTAATATTAAAAGTCCCAAAAGATACTGTCGAAATTGATGTATTAGTTTCAGGAAAAGGAACTAAAATCCAAGCATATACCTATAATTATGCAAATTATAGAATAAAATTACAAGATAAGCTTGGAGAAGGAATTTCATCAGAAGTAGGGGAGTGGACGAAGATTAAAATTTCAAAGTTATATAATGATAGTGATATATTCTTGAGATTTGATTTTTCAAATTCTATTGGTAAATATTTAGGTAATCTTCCTGTAAGTTATAAAGTTTTTAAAGATAGCTATATAAAACTTGTCTATCATAATGTGAAATATAATTCTGATTCAATAGAGGAACTTGAATGGAATTCACCAACGTTTCCTACAGTTAAAGATGGTGATAAATATACAGTTCGGCCTTATATAAAATTTATAAAAGAAGGAAATTATAATTTAGAAAGTTTTGAAGTGCAACCTGGTGCGACATTTATAAATAATAAATTACGCTTTAGAATAAAGTGTTTTAATAAATGTGAAAATATAAAAATAGATCTTAATGGAGATGATATATTTGATTTTGTGTTAGATGATAATGATGAAAATGATAATAATTTAAAAGAAGGTCTCATTGATTTTTATTATGTATATAGTGAAAGTAAAATTTATAATGTAAAAGTCTGCTCAGAGAATAGCAATGATTGTCTTCAATCAGTTGCAGTTATAGCTAACACTAATATAAAAATGGATAGTCTATTTGGAGAAAATGTTTATGTATTTTGGCCAGAAAAATATAAATTTTTAAAAAATTTTGCACAATATGCCATCTCTGCATACGATGTGTTGTTTAAAATAGGTTTTTTTGATTATTGGGGATTTAAAACAGATTTTTTGCCTAATTATGTTGTAATAAGCTATCCATTGGATAAAGAGTTTGCTAAAGATCTGTGTGTATTATATACGCAAGATAAGAATTTCTGTAATAAAGAAGCAATCATCAACAATTATTTAGACGGGTCGACCGAAAACATAATGCTGGCAGGCGAGACATCTTCAATTACAAGTTTAGATATTATATTACATGAATTTGCTGGGCATCCATTTGATCAGATGTCAAATTTAATGAGATTTAATCATGATATTACAAAAGATTTTCCTATATGGAGATATGAAGGTGTTCCTGTGATAATGAGTGGGAATATTGGTTATGGAAATACATACGGAACACGACATTACACTGCTCAAAAAGTTTTAAAGTCAGATTCTGTTTTAGAAGACTTTATCCATAAAACTTCTGATGATGTTGTATGGGGGTGCAACGGGGCAGCTACTGATTGTTATAGGTTAAGCTCATCTTTATGTGGCGTAATATTTCCTGAATGGTGGTTAACCATAACTCAAGAGCAGTTTAGGAATTATTATAAGAAATTAGGTTATGAAGATCATGTCAAGGCATTCTATGAAGTTTTTGGATATGATAATAATCATGTTTGGGAACAATTAGTTGACTGGGCTAGTGATGATGTCCCTGATTTTATTAGGCCACAATTAATCGTTGTTGATCCTAATAAATTAAAATTTAAATTAGAAGGAGAAGGAAATTATTTAATTTTAATTTATCTAAATGGAAGTCTTAGGCCAACAAAAAAACTATTTGCAAAATCAAATGAAATTTTTGAGCTAACTGACTTTAAAAAATTTAAAATTGAAACATTGAGATTAGTTATTAGGCAAGTTAAATTTGCAGAAAAAGGTTGGCCATTGTTATCTGAAGGAGGATCTCATTATGTATTACTATTTAAAGAAAATAAGAAACATTTTCTTAATTTAACTGACTACAATGGTGCAATAGTTATTGATAGCACACAAAATTCAGACCTGGCAGATGATATTGTATTAATGAATATCACAAGTCGAGCTATCATTCCAGAAATGGTAGTTTATAAAAATAAAATTTGCTTTGATTTGACAAACTTTTCAAATCTTTTTGATATAATGCCGTTATATGATACTGTTTATTTTAACTGGAATAATAGAGAGAGTCATTTTATTTTTGAACCAGCCGATAATTATGTTTTAGATACCGATCTTTTTTTGTTTCAATACGAATCAAAAATTTAAGTATCTGCTATTAGAGGAAAGAACAAAGTTTTTAGAAGAATATTTTAATTCTAAAGAGTATTCAATGTACTTAGCAGTTCAAATACCTGATGTAATAGATCTTACAGATTATTATCTAGAAATAAATTCAGCAAAAGATAAAGTAAAAACTATTTTTTCGGATACACCGTTAAGTGTTAATATTTATGATGAAGGAGAGTTAATAGATATATCTCACAATAAAGTTATAATTAATACTGAAGAAAATAATTTTATAAAAATATTACCAATTATAAAAGTTGACAGACAAGATATTGGAAAAGATGCTACACTACTTATGTATATTAGGCCTAGAAATTTGGACATTACTATACCACTTTTAAAGAAAACTGTAACGTTGAATGATACTTTAGAGGTGGATTTTTTAAATCAAATATTCGATCCTTCTGACTTAAAAAATATGACATTTGATATTTATATTGGATATGAAGTTGGAGGTATAATTAAATATAATGGATTTGTAATAGTTTTTTCTTAATAAATATTAATCTCGTACTTTTATTAATACCTACAAAAGTAAAATCAGTATTTATGCAATTGTATAACAACATGAGGGATGCTTGAAAAATGAACGAATCAATGCCGGCATCTTCTGCAACGATCTGAGGACTCCCATTACTCTATTCTCTAAATGCTCTTTTGATACCACCAATGACCGACTAACTTTGCGCTTCACATGGTTCCAAACTTGCTCGTCTGGATTCAAATCAGGACTATACGGAGGCAAATAGAATATCTCTAATTTCCCTTCTAAAGACGATACTAGCTCCCTTACCTTCTTGGAATGGTGAACTCTGTGATTGTCTAAAATCAAAAAGATCTTCTGGTCCATACCCTTGACGAGACGTTTTAAAAAATCACAAAACACCTCTGCAGTTACAGAACCTTTAACAGTCATAAATCGAAAATGGCCCCTTGGACTTATTGCTGATATCATGTTTAATGAAAAACGTGCACCTGTGGACATAACTACCGGGGTTTTACCACGTTCACCCCACGTTGTGCCTCTATGATAGTCAGAACGCACTCCGGATTCGTCTCCAAAAAATATTACTGCACCTTCTTTCTTGGCTCTGGCTTTTATCTTAGGATACTCTGTGGTTTTCCACTCATTTACTAAAGCCTTGTCTCTCTGAGTGGCTCTATAAAGGGGCCTCTGAGGACTAAAACCGAGGGTCTTTAAAATGCGACCTACTGATACCTCGCTTAAACGCACACCAAACTTCCTGAAAATCAGTTCTTTCACCATTGCCAACGTCCAAAGTGCAAATGTAAAATTTAGTTGTCTCGGGTCCTTGTCTCTTAGTGTTCTGGCCAACCATTGCAACTGGCTTGCATTAAGCTTGGGCGGTCTCCCTGGAACAGGCTTGGCCTTCAATGCATCAAAGCCACCATAATGATTCTTCTCAAGCCATCTGTAAATAGTCCGATGATTCATTCCATAAAAATCAGCAACATCTTATGGCTTTTTGCCTTCAAGGACTTGCTGAATTGCTCTCATACGAATGGCTTCAAGGGTCTTATGGTCAAGTTTTCTGCCGTCAAATTCTCTCTTACATTTCATAAAATTATTATACCATAAATGGCTTTACTTTTGCAGGCATTAATAAGATACCTATGAGTTCCTGGAATAGCTCTCCTGGTTCACCATTAGTCGAAAGATCCACATCATGGGAAGATGCAAGATTCATTAGACGCCGTTTAAGACCTGCCGTGAGAATAGCAAGAGTTCCTCGTGGGACCCCGTTAAAGGCGAAAACGAGGACTGGATACCTTTTAAAATTCCAGCTGTCATATATGTAAAGCCCCTCAAAAATCGCCTTGTTACCATTGAAAAGCTCATAAAGAGTGTTGATGGTGAGGGACTTGCCGAACCGCCTGGGCCTTGCAAGGAAATAACATACGCCTATGTCCAAAAGACGCTAGAGCCAGCGGGTCTTGTCCACATACAGCCACCTGTTCTCCTTTATCTGCCTGAAAGAGGATGTGTCCAGAAGAAGATGTTTCAACCTGACCTGTTCAAAGCCTTTAACACAATTCATTTTAAAAAATAAAACACCTGGGCAAAACTTAGCTGATTCTGTCTCCAATGTCCATATCTTCTTGACCTTAAAATCAGGATTGTAGTATACCTTAAATCCTGCAATTGGGGAGTTTACCCATTATCCCCTTTTGCCGTGCAGGATTTAGCCGGTCCATGAATAAGCGTAAGAAGATAGGAATAGGGATAAGCGATTTCAGGGAGCTTCGCGAAGCAGAAGGAAAGGAGCATGGATGAGGCCATGTTCACCTTCAGGAGCATTAGGCAGGTGGAAGATGAGGGGCAAGGGCAATCAAAAAAATTGAATAAATTTTAGCTGTCCCAATCTATATAAATTAAAAGGAAGGACATTGGCTTTTTTATCCGATGAACACTTAGCATGTTCATGCGGCAAAGGTAACAAGGGCCATTGCCGCCTGCTTTTTGAGCGTTACCGGGGCTATGTCTGGAACCTGGTTCGGAAGATGGTGGATGAACCGTCTGTTACCGAAGACCTTACCCAGGAGGTTTTCCTCAGGGTCTTCAGGGGGCTTGGCGGGTACCGAGGGGAGGCCTCTTTCAAGACATGGCTCACCAGGATTGCCGTCAACCTCTGTAGGGAGTACATGGGAAGCATGAGGGAACGCAAGTGGGCCTCGAGGGTCCAGTTAGACGGGGAAGATGACATGGACTTCCTGGCATCGGACCTCGAATCCAACCAGTGTGATCCAGCCCGGGAGATCACCAGGGTAGAGGTGCGGCAGGTGATCCAGAAGGCGCTTTCATGCCTGTCTTCTGACCACAGGATTACCATAGCCCTGTTGCTGGAGGACAGGAGCTATGCGGAAATCGCCGAGATCACCGGTGTACCTGTCAGGACGGTTGGCAGCAGGATACATTATGCCAAGCAGAAGTTGAGGAAAATATTGGAACATTACGTAAAGGGGAATGAGCCATGATTGAGAAATGCCGGGGTATGGCAGAGAAGATAAGCGCCCTGCAGGATGGAGAACTTTCAGCGGAGGAAAGAGTTACGGTGGAGGAACATCTGCAGGTCTGCGAACGCTGCCGCCAACTGCTCCAGGACTACCAGGAAGTCATGTCCCTTACAGGCGAGGCCCTCGGTCTGGACGAGAATCCGCAGGTAGACTGGGATGCCATGTGGAAGGAGATAGAGGCAGCGGGTCTTCCTGGCTCCTCACCCTGGAAGAGGTTCCTCAGGCTTTTCAGGTCCAGGTCTTCCTGGCTTCAGGCCGGGGTGGCGGCAGCCGCTGCCGCAGCTGCTGCGGCAGCTTTTTTTGCTCTTTGGCTGCCAGGCCGCGATGCCCCCTTGCCCGGCAGCATGGTGGAATCAGTGGCCAGCGCCACGGGTCAGGTCATGATGCTTCAAACCCATGATGGTCAGCCCATAATCTGGATATTGCCGGAGAGTGCTCGTGACAGGAGCTGAATATGTTGGCTAAAATGTACGGTGTTGCAATCCTTTTCTCGACTCTTATCATGGCCGCGGCCCTTCCTGCCCCAGTCCAGGCCGCTTCCATTCTTCAAGTAAATCTCCAGGTCATAAAGGCCGAGGCAGGGGGAGGCAGGGTGGACCCGAAGCTCCGGGACTTCGTTGAGGAACTCAAGCCTGTGCTGAACTTCACCGGATTTACTCTGTTGGAAAGCCTGCAGTTCGATATGATGCAGAATACCAGTTATGAAGCGCCTATCGCCGGGGAAAGGGTGCTAAAATTTCACTTCACCGGATTCAACGGCCCCCATGCCAGGCTGGAGATGGATATATGGGAAAAGGGGCGAAGGACCTTTAATACTACGGTCTTGCTGGTGGATAATGGAAGTGTGATCATAGGAGGTCCTCCCCTTGATACAGGGATGCTGCTTCTCAGGGTTCGGGGTCGATTCAAATGACGAAGACGGGCCGGAACCCGATTGCGCAGGAGCATTACCTGTGTTGCGGGCATCGGGAAAAAACTGTGTGGTGAGGAGGCACAGGCCATGTAGGGTGGATTAAGGCCTCGGGCCGGATCCACCATTCGGCAGGCAGGCAAGAAAAAGTTGGGGATGAGAAGAGGGTTTTGGTTGTGTCCAGGTTTAAAACGGTTGGTTTGTTCTGTATTACGGTCTTTTTTTGTTTTTGTTTGCGGTTTTTTTTGATGTTCCAGCCCAGTGCAAAACCAGGGGGATAATGGTCAAGGCCAGAACATCTTCTGGCAAGGTGCGGGAAATTCCCCTTTATTCCGGCTATTACGCCCTGGTGATAGGCTGCTCCGACTACCGGAACGGCTGGCCCTACCTGCCAAACGGGGTGAAGGACGCAAGAGAAGTCGCCTTAAGGCTGAGAAGGGCGGGCTGGCAGGTTGACCTTTTGGAGAATCCCACCGGTGAGCGGCTCGGCAGGGCGCTTGACGAGCTGATAGTCATGCATGGCCGGGCCAAGGACCGCGCCGTCATGCTGTGGTATTCCGGGCATGGCTACACTCTTGAGGAGGCCGACGGCACCCGGCTGGGGTATCTTGTGCCGGTCGACGCCCCCCAGCCCTCAACCAGCGAGCTGGATTTCCTCCAGAAGGCGGTTGACATGCCCCGCATCGAGACTGTGGCAAAGCGTGTGCGCGCCCGGCATGTGCTGATGCTGTTCGACTCCTGCTTTTCCGGCGCCATCTTTGCCATGAACCGGGCTACTCCCTCCCCCTACATTCAAGAAAAGATCGCCCGTCCGGTGCGGGAGTTCATCACCTCGGGCAGGGAAGATGAACAGGTTCCTGACCGCTCGGTGTTCAAGACAGTGTTTCTCCAGGCGGTCTTTGAAGGCGACGGCGACCTGAACCAGGACGGTTACGTAACAGGCGAGGAACTCGGTGCCTATCTCCAGGAAAAGGTGGTGAATTACTCCCGTGGCGGTCAGCACCCCCAGTACGGAAAGATCAACAACCCCAAGCTGGACAAGGGGGATTTTGTCTTTGTTGCCGGGGGCAGTATTGTTCACGAGGACGTGGCCACTTCGTCCCCGGCCCAGTCTGCCGGGAGGTTGAGGTTCACCAGCGTGCCTTCAGGCGCGGTGGTGTATGTTGACGGGGAGCGCCGTGGCGTGACGCCGTTGACTGTGTCTGGTTTAAAGCCTGGCGTGGTGAGTGTTCGGGTGGAAAAGGAGGGTTATATTGCCACGGAGAAGCAGGTAAGGGTGAAGCCTGGCCGTCGGGTAGTCATAGGGCTGTTCCTTGACCAGGAGAAATCCCGTGGATGGTTGACCATACGGCCAGATCCTTCAGACGCCAAGGTGCGTATTCTGAACATAAAGCCGAAGTACAGGCCTGGCATGGAGCTTTCTCCCGGCCGCTATCATATAGAGGTGAGCCGTTCGGGTTACAAGACGGTAAGCCGCTGGATAGACCTTGGCGCCGGGGATGACATGGATATTGAGATACGGCTGGAGCGTCGCTCTTCAGCCCCTTCCGCAGGGTCCAAGGTTTACATAGATGGAGGATACACTGGAAAGACGCCTTTTCACGAGGTGAAAAGCAAGGTGTCCGGCACCAGGGAAGTCCTATTTTATGAAGGATTTGAAAATTATAGTGTTGGCACTCCAGATTCCCCATGGAAATTCAATAAATCGTGGGGCGATGTTGGTCGCATAAAGATAGTGGATTCCCCTACATCTAAAGGAAACCTCGCAGTAAAAATAGAAGGAAAACAAGGGTGGGGACAAGGGATATATTATCCAAATTCTCTGATCAAGGATGATCAACAGGTATATTTTGATATTTATTTACCTGAAGGGGTGCCAACTGGAAAAGCACCCGGATATTTCATCTATGCTGGTATTTATATTACATTTTATTCTACTGGAGACAAATTTCAGGCACGCTGGGCTCATAAACCTCAGTATGCCATTTCCGGTCTTTTGCCAGGGAAATGGTATACTTTTTTAATAGATATTGACTGGAATGCTTCGACTTTTACTTTATCGCAAGGAAGTCAAACTATTGGGCCCATTTATTTTGAAAATAATCTGGCTCATGGTTGGGCTAATGATATAACGTTAGTAGGAAATAATAGTGCTACTATTAATAAAATATGGATCGACGAAATCAAAATTTTTTCTAAATAGTTGTAAGAGTTCGGATTCAATCTGACATTCTGGTATAGGCACGCCCCGGGTTTTCCGCGGCGGTTCCTGGAACGACCTCCCGAGGAACGTCCGCTCAGCGTACCGCAACAGGAGCAGGCCCGGTTGCCGGAATATTTACTTGGGCTTCCGCCTGGTTCTGCCCCCAGGTCAGGCAAGGTGAGCAAGGTAGGGTGGATTGAGCGGAGCGAATCCAACCTCCGGCAAGGCAGCGGCGGGGGGGCAGCAGGGCGCAGCGAAGCGGGACGCGGAGCCGCCTGCTGCCCTGGAAGAACAGATTGTGTTCTTTACCCTGGGGTAGTCTCCATGTTTGGACATCATGTTTTCTCTAAACATACCATGAAGAAGCAGGAAGAATGCCGCATATGTTTTTACCGCTTGTATATTTGATGTTAGAGGCAATGTTTAGGTGGTTTGTGCTGCTTTTTTTAGCCCCCTTTTGTCGCTTCCGAGCATGGAAGTCCCGGTCGGGAACAGGCCCTATAAGGGTGGCGGCATGGAAGCCGCCACCGGCCGTTGGGCCATGGATGGCCCTTCGGGCGGCCCCGGTCCGGGGCGACACGCGCAGGAGAAAAGCGGCAACCGGGGCGCCCTTTTCTTTGGTTCGTTTCTTTTGGGCGCGCAAAAGAAATGAACAATGCAAACTTTAACGGCGGATTCTAATCAATATATCGTTTCAATATATCGTTTGGTGTTTGTTGATAAAAAAATAATTGCAGGACAGTCTCTACAGGGTAATATTTTTTAAGTGTCGAAGGAATGGAGATGGTGTGACCTTGCACAGCGGCGGAACCAGTACCGGCACTGCCGGCTAACATCAGGACAAAGATTCGTAATTCGACATTCCCTGTTCGACATTCGAAAATAAATCAATCTTTAAACAGTGATCAAGGTAGGGTGGTTTAAGGCCGAAGGCCGTATCCACCCCCCGGCAAGGCCATTGATAAGCGAATTGGAGGATGACGAAGAGAGAGGAAGGGCGCACCGAATGGAGAAGAGATTTTTATTGCTGTTTGTCATAATCCTGCTATTTCCAGCGTTCTGTTCTGCCTCCCGGGGCATATCCATTCGTCCGGTTGCTCCCACAGGCCAGAAGGTGACAGGTGATAACTGGCTCTTTGTAATAGGTATCGACAGCTATCTCCACTGGCCGAGGCTCAAGACAGCGGTAAACGACGCCCGTAGCGTGCGGGACGTGCTCCTTGAGCGGTATCACTTTGACAGGTCCCATCTCATAGAGCTTTATGATGAGGATGCCACCCGGAAAAACATCATAGGCAAGCTCCGCTACCTTGCGAAGCATGTCAGGGAAGACGATACGCTGTTCATTTTCTATGCCGGCCACGGGCACCTTGACTCCATCACCAAGGAGGGTAGCTGGATACCTGTCGAGAGCGGAGTGAGGGATGCGTCCAGTTGGATAACCAACCACGACATCAAGAACTATCTCAAGGTTGACGCCATCAAGGCAAAGCACATCCTGCTGGTTTCAGACTCCTGTTTTGCCGGAGATTTTTTCCGTGGTCACCGTGGAAAGCTCCCTGAGGTCACCGAGAAGGTGATCAGGAAGGCCTGGGAGCTTCCGTCGCGCCAGGCCATCACATCTGGTGGGCTTGAGCCTGTGAGTGACGCCGGTTTTGGAGGCAACAGCGTATTTTCCCATTTTCTCATAGCGGCGCTCAAGGAGAACCGCAAGCCCTACTTGATTCCTTCTGATCTCTATCCTTACATCCAGGCTGGTGTGATAGAGAACGCGGAGCAGTATCCCCAGTATGGAATCCTGCAGGGCACAGGTGGCAGTCAGGGAGGTGAGTATGTTTTTTTTCTTAAGCAGGGGGCCCGGCTTGACGACCTTTCGGCCCAGGCCCGTGCGCGCCAGGCGGAGCTTGAGTGTTTGAAGAGGCTGGAGGCCCAGCAGGAGGCGGCCCGCAGGCGCGAGGCAGCCGAGATAGCCAGGCGCGAGGCGGAGCTGTCGGCCCTTGATGCCCGTATTGCCGAGATGAGGAGAAAACTCGGTACTTCTGCCGCAACCTCTTCAGACAACCTTGACAACATGTTGGCCATGGTGAGGCAGAAGGAGGCCCAGCAGAGACGGCTCGAGGAGTTAAAACGCAAGCGTGAGGAAGAGGAGAAAAAGCGCAGGGCAGAGCTCGAGCGCTTGAAGGCAGAAAAGCGTGAAAAGCTCAAGAAACAGCTTCAGGCAGATATCGACAAGTACAAAGCCATCGTCTCCTCTCCCTTTGGAAAGGATATGAAGGATGCGGCTTGGAAGAGCCTTGTCTCTAAGTATCCAGGGGCGGCCGAGGTTCCTGTGGGCCGTATTGATATTTTTAGGTTTGTAGTGGTTTACGGCATCAAGTATGAGTTGAGAAAACCGTTTATCGAGCCAATTACCGGGATGGAGTTCGTGTGGGTTCCCGGCGGGTGTTTTGAGATGGGGTGCGGATCATGGCAAAGCGATTGTGACAGCGACGAGAAGCCTGTTCATGAGGTGTGCGTCGATGGTTTCTGGATTGGAAAGTACGAGGTGACCCAGGGGCAGTGGAAGCGGGTAATGGGAAATAACCCGTCCAAATTCAAGAAAGGGGATGATTATCCAGTGGAGAGAGTTTCATGGGATGATGCCCAGGAGTTTATAAAAAGGCTCAACTCAAAAAGCGGCCGTACCTTTCGTCTTCCTACAGAGGCGGAGTGGGAATACGCATGCAGGAGCGGCGGGAAGGAGGAAAAATATTGCGGTGGAAGCGCTGTTGACCGTCTGGCTTGGTATTGGGGGAACAGTGGCGGATCAACCCATCGGGTTGGCACAAAGGCCCCCAACGGCCTTGGCATCCATGACATGAGCGGTAACGTCTGGGAGTGGTGTGAGGATTGGTATGATGAGGATTATTACAGGAACAGCCCTCGCAATAACCCGAAATGCCCTTCATCAGGCTCGTACCGGGTTTCTCGCGGCGGTTCCTGGTACTTCAACCCGAGGTTCGTCCGCTCAGCGTACCGCAACAGGTTCAGGCCCAGGAACCGGCTTAATTACTTGGGCTTCCGCCTGGTTCTGCCCCCAGGTCAGGCAAGGTGAGCAAGGTAGGGTGGATTGAGCGGAGCGAATCCAACCTCCGGCAAGGCAGCGGCGGGGGGCAGCAGGGCGCAGCGAAGCGGGACGCGGAGCCGCCTGCTGCCCTGGAAGAACAGATTGTGTTCTTTACCCTGGGGTAGTCTCCATGTTTGGACATCATGTTTTCTCTAAACATACCATGAAGAAGCAGGAAGAATGCCGCATATGTTTTTACCGCTTGTATATTTGATTTTAGAGGCAATGTTTAGGTGGTTTGTGCTGCTTTTTTTAGCCCCCTTTTGTCGCTTCCGAGCATGAAAGTCCCGGTCGGGAACAGGCCCTATAAGGGTGGCGGCATGGAGGCCGCCACCGGCCGTTGGGCCATGGATGGCCCTTCGGGCGGCCCCGGTCCGGGGCGACACGCGCAGGAGAAAAGCGGCAACCGGGGCGCCCTTTTCTTTGGTTCGTTTCTTTTGGGCGCGCAAAAGAAATGAACAATGCAAACTTTAACGGTGGATTCGTCGTCCTGCCAAAACGGGACTCCTTGATAACACTTATCGTTTTTTATTTTTTGTAAATTCCTCCGAAAATTTTTTGGGATTTAGGATTAAAATCCCCATATAGTTCTCGATTTGTTTTAGATGTTGATCTCCTGAAATAATATATTGAGCTTTTAAAGCTACAGCACATTCTATAAATTTATTGTCGTCTGGATCATCATGCACAATACTTAAAACGGGGGTTTTAGCTGTGAAAATGATATGATGGCCTTCTGCAAAAATATCCAATAATTCTTGTAATTCTTTTCCATCTTGAAGCCCCAATCTTTTCAGGACAGCTATATATTCATCAACAATTTTATTGGAAAGACATAGTGTAATTTCACCTTTTTTCCATAAATCAATTACCTTTTTAGGATTCCCTCCAAAAAATGAAGAAATAAAAACACTTGTATCAACCACAACTTTAATCATTTTTTGTTCTAACTTGATGAATAATTGAATCTATATCATCCTTAGAGAAACCATGCTTTTTTATTTTTGTTCCAATTCGTTCCCATAATTCATCAATATATTGACCAATGTCACGATTTTTAACATAAGATTCTAATAATTCCCTTATAATTTCACTTACATTCTTTCCTTCAGCCTTAGCCAGCCTGGAAACTTTGTTTTTTAAATCAGGATCAATGCGGACTATTACTTGGGTGGTCATTTTAAACCTCGCATGTTTTGATATATTGTTATTACAATATGGCTTCCGCAAGAAGGACAGTCAATAAAAGGTTGCATCTCAGGCATTTGAAGCCGCAAGAGGCTCAGAATTTTACCGAATCTGCTGTTTTGTCGGCCAGTTGAAATACCGTATAGTATGTCTGCGTGCCCTCCGCCTTGCATCTTGGGCAAATTTCCGAGCTGCATAATCTGTGGTTTAAGGTAAGTGTATGCCATTTTTACGCTGACAGGCTGTATAGCAGTCGCATTTATTCTGCTGGTTCCGGGCATTAGACCTGGACAAGGAGTGTTTAACTCAGGGGCAGGGGGTGTGGTAGAAACAAAGAATTGAATAAATTTGTGTTGTCTCACTCTATATAAAGATAATCCCAGATTATGCACTTCAAATGCCTGAGGAAAGTAATTTTTATGAATTATTGGATAGTTAGCATGCATCTTTTCCCGTTGTGGCTTCACCCAAAAGGTGAAGTTCAATCCGTGATAAATCCTCAGGCATCTGAAGCCACAAGGGCTCGTAATTTAATGAATTTTCCGCAAACTTGCGAGCTGCATAAATTTGGGATGAAATTCAAGATGATAGATTGGTCCTCGTGGTCGTAAGTTGGACACAGGAAAGACGTTTACAAGAATCTCTCATGAATTTAATTGAGATTAGGGATTATGCAGATGACAATACACCACCTTCGACTCCTCCGGCACTTTACATTGCTGCTCATTTCCTTTCTTCTCCTGGCTGGGCGCACTTTCCCGGCCTTAGCCTCATCTTCTTCCCCTGGCTGGAACAGTGCGCCTTCCCGGCTCAAACAGGCCCCGGGTGTTGTGGAGCAAGATGGATGGATCTATGCCACTGCGCTTGAAACCGTGTCTCCAGGAAGCTACCGGCAGGATAAGGCCAATGAGATTGCCATGAAGAAGGCCCTTGCCTCTGCTATCCGCATGGCCGGTATGGCCGCGGTGTGTGGGCAGCTTACCGCCTCTTTGGAGCAGGACCAGATCCAGGATTTTTTTCTCCTGCTGGCCCCGGCGCTTCCTCCTCTTCGCCTTGAAAGGATGACTGTTTTGCGGCAATGGGAGATAGGGTATGGCCAATACGCCATGTGTGCGGTTCCCCTATCCTCCGCGGCAGGGGTTGTCTGCCCGTTTCCCGATCTTCCTTCTGCCATCTCCGCTTATCTCCAGTCAAATGCCTTGTCCCTTGATGGGTTATCGTTTTCCCTTGGTTTGACGCCGCGACATTCCAGGCTTGCCTCGTCCATAAGGGCACGGATGGGAGAGTTGTTAGCTGGAACTGGCCTTAAATGTTCGGTTACGTGTCCTTCCGGGGGTAGGCGAGGTTCCGGCTATGGAGGGGAAATATTTAAACTGGCCCTTATACAGCAGAGGCGGATACAGGCTGAATCAATGGTTATGCAAGCCCGTAAAGCAGGGGAAAAGGGCCGCTGGACCCAGGCATTGGATCTGGCCTCCAGGGCAATTTCTGTCTATCCGGCCTGTTCTTCAGCCTATCTGCTCATAGCTGAACATTTCATGAAGGAGGGACGCTATCCGATGGCTGTCCCGTTCCTGGAAAGGGCCTTGGCTGTCCCTGGCCAGGATCAAAAGGCCCTGAAACTTCTGGTCTCGTGCCTTGAAGGCTGCAATAGTCCGGAGGCGGAACTCTACCGCCTGATCTTGTCCCGGACCGGGCGTCGCCGGTCTGTGCCGGACCAGTGGAGCAAGGAGGCCACGAGGCTTTCGGATATGGGTGCCCAGGTCAGTCGCCTGGTGCTACTTAGCGCTGGCAACGCATTGGAAGGCCCTGCAGTCCAGGCGGACCAGGATTTTAAGAAGGCAATCACGGCGTACAGCCAGGCTACTGGGGATGAGGACGTGGCCCTGGTGCTGGATAAGCTTCTTGTCTCAAGGGACCGGTATCCATATTGTGCTGAGGCCTACAATCTTATAGGCGCCTGTTACCGCAATCTGGGAAGGCCTTTCCTGGCCATTCCCTTTTTGCTCCAAGCCCTTAGGTTGCGCCCTGGCTATGACATGGCCTTGGTGAATCTTGGAATTTGTTGCAAGGAGCTTGGGCTGAAGGGGGCAACAAGGTATTATTTCAGCCATCCGGAGGTGGCGGGCAGTGCCAATAAGTGGGTTGTCAAGTGGCATAGGAGGGTTATGGATGGCGGCCTGGATTAGAAGTGTTAAAAGCGTTTGCTGGATGCCGCGTCTTTCGGCCTTTTTTCTCATTTTATCGCTTTTTCTGGGGTTGGCTGCCCCGTCCCTGGCCTTCAAGGATATGCGCCTTCTACAGCCTTACAGGGCGCTGCTCGAAGAGCGTGGGAGGCTTTCGTCTCCGGGGGCCTATATATTCAGGATATCTGATGAAGAGACCGTGGTGGTGGGAGTGGGCCAGGGCTTTATCGAAGGGACGGACAAGGCCTGGATCGATAGGGCCGTAAGGTCAGCCTCCATTATGGCCAGGAGCAGCCTGGTCCAAAGGATATTTGGAGAAGAGATGCAGGCCGTTCGTACTGTCACAGGCAAACAGGGAACCATGGTCCACCGCCAGGAGCTTCAATCGGTCTCCAGTGCGGTGCTGAGGCGCGCCCCTGTGGTTGGGTCGTGGAAGGCCGATGATGGGGGTGCGGTGTTCGTGGCAGTGGGATTCGTTGTTCGTGACGGCCAGGTGGCAATGGATGCTGCCGGACAGAGGCACGAGCCGGTTGAAATACGACTTTTAGAGGGCGAGGAGCCCTTTGTCACCCTGTTGCGTCATAACTTTACCCTTGCCCTTTACGGCGGGGCGGAAGGGTTTGTCTTGCCCGGGGAATGCCGGGTGCTGCTGGCAAGCGGCAAGGCCCTCCTTTCTGCAGGCCCTGCCCGTGCAAGGCGTATAGCCAGGCTGAGGGCGGTAAAGGAATTGCTGGCAAGGCGCGACGGAATCACTATAGTTTGCGTGGAGCGGCTTTCCGAGGGAGAGGTGGTGGAGACAGATGGGGCTGTGGTCAGGACTAACCATCTGTCGGAGTTCATGGAGGTTCACAAGGAGGAGGTCAGCGGCGTAATCAATGCCATGCCGGTGGTGGCCGTGTGGCAGGATCCCGAGGGCGAACATCTCTATGTGGCCATGGGAAAGGAGTTTGGGTGTACAAAAGGAGAATAACATTTACGTAGAACGCCTAACTGCAACGGGAAAATCTGGCACTGTATGACTGGACCCAGCCCGACCGTACAAGAGTGCCATTGGGAATGCCAAACTTATGGCCATGCTTCGTGTATTGGTAAAGGGAAATATCGACCAGTTTTCCCCTCTGGTTAATGAGTTTGTAATAACAACTCTCTCTTTTTTCGATGTCAGGGGGAAGAATCCCGAGGCGGTGTATCAGGCGTTCGTATTAGGGATGCTCCTTAATCTGGGCAGGGATTATGAGATAAGCTCAAACTGGGAGCTTGATTACGGACGTTATGACATCCTGGTAGTGCCCAGGGAGGACCGGAGCCGTCCTGCAATCCTCATGGAGATGAAGAGCATAGCGGTTTTTTACGAGGAAGAGCCTGAGAAGGCCATCAAGGAGGCAGTGGAGCAGATAGGAAGGCGCGCCTATGCAAGGGAGCTGGAGGCCCGCGGTTTTACCAACGTCATCAAGCTGGTGGTGGTATCTGACGGCAAGAAGGTGTGGGTGAAGAAGGTGGAGGATGAGCATTTTCCTGCTCCCTTACATTGACGCAGAGGGCTTCACTGCAATGGGAAAATCTGGCACTGTTACTTGTTTTGCAGTTACAGGCATTAAAATGCATCCGGGTCTGCCCCCTCTCCTGATGATACCAGGCCCTTTTTTTCAGGCACTGGCCCTAGAGGAGCCACCTGTCTTTTGGGCCTTGGATGGGCCACCGCACCTGCCCCCTTTTCAATGGCCTTTCCCAGTTCCATGGCAGCCGCCTGGGACTGTGGAGACCATGCCATGACCTTGAGCACCATTGGCCTGCCTGTGAATGGATGCTTCAGTTCCTTGGTGAAAAGACCGTGGAGCCCGCGCACCTTCTGGCATCTGGCCACTGCCTCGATCTTCTCCTGAAACTTGCTGATGGCGTGGTATTCGTCGCTGCCTTCTCCTGTGGCCTCGTCCAGGTACTGCGCAAGGACCTCCATCATATCCTCGGTGGCGGCGAAAAACACCCGTTCACCCATAAAGGAGCGCACTGCTGCCATGGCCCGCAGCCTTGCCTTTTTTCCTGCCAGGGCATAGGCCTTGTCTTTGCGGCCGCCAATCACCTTGACCCCTGCCTGACCAAAGGCAAGCAGCACGTGCTCGCCGTGCTGGTTTATGAATACCCTTACTCCAGACAGACATGCAAGCTGGGAGGGGTCTGACGGAAGCTGGGCCAGCACCTCCTGTTTGGCCCGCTTTCTTGGGAGTGGGGCCGGGCCTCTTCCTTCCACCATGGTGTCAACCATGCGCTGCATATTCAGGGACCAGAGCGTGATCACCACCACCTGGTAACCATTGTGATAAGAGCCCTCAAATGTCTGGATGGTCTGGGTCCCCTGGACATCGGCAAAGGCGCAGGCTGCTGCCTTGAGAGAGACCTGGCTTATATTGCGCAACTTGTTGAGCCTGGCCCGCCTGGCATTGGCCGCGGCCTTCTTCCTGGCCTTGTTTGCCTTTTCGGCAGCAACATCCACCCCGGAATCCATGAGTTGCCTGTCCAGCTTGGCCTCCACCAGCCTGGCGCTTTTCTTTGCAATGGTATAGAGCTGGTCCAGGATCCCTGCCTGTGCTGCCTTTTTTCTGAAGTTGGCGCTAAAGTTAATGATCCGCTCCAGTTCCTTGCGCTCCTCTGGATTGATCTCGCGCTCAGAACTGCCGCGTCTTGTGGCAATATCCACTCCTAAAAATATGGCAGTCTTGGCCTTGGCCTCCAACTCGGCCCGCTGAAAGGCAAGATAACGGCTGTCGATGAAGTTCGGGTCAGAGGGCCTTGCATTGATCACGGCAGTTCCCACGCTGATAT
Source organism: Dissulfuribacter thermophilus (assembly GCF_001687335.1). Taxonomy (NCBI): domain Bacteria; kingdom Pseudomonadati; phylum Thermodesulfobacteriota; class Dissulfuribacteria; order Dissulfuribacterales; family Dissulfuribacteraceae; genus Dissulfuribacter; species Dissulfuribacter thermophilus. Next base: position 20,339 of record NZ_MAGO01000017.1, read on the forward strand.
AGAGAAGCTTGCCCTTGTAGAGGTTCCTCCCTTCCTCAAACCCTTTGTTGTCAAGCCATTCGTAGGCGGCCTCCACAGGATTCCTGCCGTGCGGAAGCACAACGCCTGGATGGCTTGTGGATTCGCTCAATATCTTGACCCCCGGACTGGTTGCAAAAACCCTCCACTCCTGGACCTCAGAAGCCACGGCAGCCTTTTCGTCCGCCTCTGGCCCACTGGCATCAATAGATGACACAATGGATACCAGCATGACAATGAGACAACCTGCGGCCACAAGCAGCATGGATCGATGTAACATACCTTTTTCCCTCATTTTTTCTCCTCCTTTTATCACAACAAAAATATTACCATCAAATTCATCCTGTTACGGCAGCAAAGTAATCAATCTCAAGAGGACCGTTCCGTCTTCTCCGGTCTCTTCCCTGCCGATAACGGTTGCTCCCTGGTCAACCGATTCAAGCTCGGTGTGGAAAACTTCCTTATGGCCTTGTTCAATGGTCACGCGAAGGCGGCATTTGCCTTGCTCACGTCCCCTGGAGTTGATCCTCAGTACCTGCCCACGTGCCAAGGAGACCGTGCCGCTTTCACCCCTCGCAAGGCGCAGCTCATTTTCCTTGACCAGAGAAAAACTGGTGAATTCAAGGGCAAAGAGCGTCTCTTCTCCTATGCCTTCAAGGGCCGGGTCGAGATAATAGCGGTCCCGCGAGGCCTTGATGGTCTGAACCCTTACCACAGTGATATCCCTTGTATTTTCTTTTTCCCGGCCTCCTACTTGAACAGGCTCAGGGGCCGGTCTGCTGTTGAAAATGGCAGGCCGAGACTTACGTCGGACCGTATGTCTGGTGGGTTTTACGCTACTTCTGTGTGCCATTACCGTCTGGCAGAATGAATGACTGGCAAGCTCAGGATAGGCCTTGGCCAGTGGCTCCATCTCCTTGGCCGCCAGTCCGGCCTTGCCTGCTTCCACTAGGCAAGAAAGGCAATGGCGCAGTTCCACCTCTGGGAGCTCTATGCCGTTTGCCTGGGCGAAGCCGCAGGCTTTAGCCATCATTGAGGCAGCGTAGGCATGGTCTCCATGGCGGCAAGCCATATCAATAACCATGACCATGTCCTTCATATAGACATCGGCAGGCGTAAAGGTCCTGAGCCGTTTGAAAAACGGATCGGCCTCCTTGAACATCCTCCTTTTTAAAAGCGCCATGGTGTAAAAGTGGAGGGCATATCCTGATAATTGGTTTGGATGCATATTGCAGAATACCTTGCGGTAGAGCCGTTCAGACGCCTCCCGTTTCCATTCATCCGAGGCCCCAGTGTTCAACATGTAATATAGCTCAGCCAGAGGATAGAAATAATCTCTGGCCTCTGGCCCTGGCTTCTGCAGTAGTTTCCGCACCAGGGGTTCAGACTCCCACAGGCCGTCCAGCACCTCCTGTACCTGATCCTTGGCAGATATTTCTGAGAGTCCACGGAGTATGTGAACCTCAAGTCTGCGGTCCGGCGTGAGCAAGGCCTCATCCACAGTCGACAGGTAAGTAATGGTCTCCGGAGCCTTGATCTTGAATGAAAATTCTTCAGGCACACGGTCTCTCAAGGGATATGGCTGGCCTTCCAGGGCCACTTCCATCTGCTTTCCAGCACAGGCGGAAAGAGTCAGTATCGCCGCAAGCCACAAAAACATCATGACTGGACGCAGCCCAGCCGTACCGAAGTGCCAACTTCTTACTATTTCATATCGCAATGTCCCACCTCCATGACCTTTTCTTCATCTTTATCACATGCTGCAAAAGGCAAAACCAGTCCTCTCCTGCACCTGAGCGCAGATCCTTTGTTTTTCGCCCCTGTTCCTGTAGGATACGAGTACCTGATATTGATACCTCACGTAATCATTATACGGTACTTCCTTTCTGAAGCTGTCCAACCGTAATCCGTCTATTCTGTCCTCAATGAACTGGATGAAGTTGCGGCAGTCCAAGAAATTGTCGAAACTGGCCAGGACGAAGCGCTTGAGACCCTTTTGTTCCATCACGTTACCATTTTTGGCATCTGCCACAATGGTCTTGAGATGGGAGTGAATGTAGCGGACGTATTCATCGCAATTTTTCCCTACATTGCCCGAATCTTTTTCTACCCCTCCCGGTCCGCAGTAATAGGCGGCAAGGGTGAGATATGGGTCTTTGAACTTCTTATGGAGATCCGAGAGCAGATGAACGCCTACGTCTATATTCGTTGCCGGGTTCAGGAGAAGATCAGGCTCCACTCCATAATCACCAGCGGTCTTCGGCATGATTTGCATGATCCCTAAGGCCCCCTTGGCACTTCGCGCCTCGGGATCGAAGAAGGACTCTCCCCTTGCCACGGCCAGCACGAAGGGCAGTGGCAGCCCGTACCTGGCAGCGGCCTTGGCGAACTCCTCCTGGTAGGGATAGCCGCTGACCTCAATCGGAGATTCGAAAACAGAGTTTAGATCCTGTTTGACGCCCTGGTCCGGGGAGACGGAGCAAGGGGCAGCTCCAGGCATCCCGGCACCAAGCGCTGTCAAAAAAAACAGGAACAACATGACCAGCCCGACCAGTTTAACATTAAAGCCCGATTTCATGGTCCGTTCACCTCCCATTGAATATCAACTCTCCGGCTCCGGTAACAGACAAAATGCCGTTCGCACCTTGGGCCTTTAATTCCTGAAATCGTCTATCCACCATCTCCTCAAGTCTTGAATCCGAGAAATGGACCAGCACCTGCTTGTCTGGAAAGGCCCTGATTGCAGGATAGGCCAAGGCCATCTGCTCCAGGAACCACTCCCGCTCCCTGCCGCTCCTTATCTTCCACAACACCTCAGGAAGACTGGTTACGCCCCGGAACCGGACTCCGCCCCTGTCCGGCAGGCCGGAAAAGAAGAGATCGAATCCGGTGGCCCTGGCCCTTCCGTACAGTTCCACCCTGCCGGCCTTGACAAGCTCCATTAGTCCATCCAGACTTTCGAATTGGAGTAACACCCCCCTTACTTCAGGAGGCTTAAGGGCGGATTTTGGTTTTTCCTCCTCTGGCTCCGCTGGCCTGGCTGGTGGGACTGGCCCAAAGGCGGCCTGTCTCGGAGTTTCAGCGGTCAGGGCCGGGGCTGGAGGCCTGCGCGTAGCAACATGTGTGGGCGGAGATGGTTTCGGGGCAGGCGGTTGCACCGGGGGTGCCGGTCGGGGCCTAGCCTTATCCTCCTGGACCATAGGCATGGGAGATGCGATGGACATGCCTTTTTTGCCATCATCCATTTTTGTTCTGGGTTCTTTGAAGGGTATGCTTTTTACCAGGGCGAAGATTATCCAGAAGACTATGCCGATTATGGCCGCAAACCGCATCACGTCGGTTTCCAGCAATTGGTCATCCTGGCTTGTATCTCCCCTCAATAGCCCGAATCTATCCACGTTCCGTCTCCATACCCAGTATCCGCCTGTCCCACTGTACGCCTATGAGAACAATCTTCAACATCTTCAGCAGGTAACCGCATACACCGCCCACTACTGTAGTGCTAAGCGCCAGCAACAGTCCACCATTTACCAGTTCCTTCAAAAGCCCCCATGCCGTAAGACTGGTCGCATCTCCTCCGCTGATACCGTCAAGGGCGTGCATAAGAGCGCTTTCCATGCCCACGGCAGTCCAAATGACGCCAACCCCGAAAAAGGTGGCTATTGTTGTGTTGAGCAGCCTGTCATAATAGCTGAGGCGTGCCAGATCCACCTCTTCCTCCATGAGGATGCCCCTTATCCTGGCTATCAGCCATCCATACAGCATCAAAAGGGCCCCGAAGGGAACCACGGACATCCGCAGATGCCGGTAGACAAATGCCAGTGGATTAAGCAGCCATGCCTGAGATGCGGTTACGGTCAGTATGCCGGAAAAGATGCCGAGCCCCAGAAAAAGGGCGGTCCAACAGAGGGATAAAAATAGCACCATGATCATATTCTTCATGATCAATCCTCCGCGCCTTTCCCTTCTTTAGACCGTAAAATCTCCGTCAGCCTGCTCCTGGCCGCCTCCACTTCAGATTCCATCAAGGGAATGCCCATGCAGCGAAACCCGGCCCTTTTCAACTCCTCCTCCCTGGCAAAGGCCTGTTTCAGGGAGGAAGGAGGAATGGTTCCAGGTTCCTGGAGAGTGACAAACCCCTTCCAGAAGGCCATCCTTACGATGGTGGAGGTTTCCTTTTCCCCAAGGCCGCTATCATGCAGGAACCTCCTCAGCGCCCCTTCAAGGCCAGATGGACTGGCGCACCTGTCTCCCTGGAGGAACTCCATGGCATGTTCCATAGCAGTGGCCAGGGTATCCTTGGAACCAGCGGCGCCAATGCTTTTTTTGACATGGGACTGTTGCTCCTGTTCCGACTCCAATGTGTCAGAACCGGCGTCTTCCGCAGTCCTATTGCCCTTGGTGTTTTTATCCTGTACAGCCGACAGGTCTTGGGCTGTTACGGCTGGAGAATGGGCTGATGCAAGCGGTCTTTCTCTTTTCTTCTCACCCGGTTCTGGAACTTCAATGTTTTTACCAACGCCCTTGACTGGCGATCGGAAACGCACAATCCCGGCACGTTCAAGACCCATTCCGATGACAAGGGCCAGAGCCATTGAAACAGCTATGAGAAGCAGTGGTCTCACGGGATCACTCCTCAGGATGGCACGCAGCCCACATGGTGTTATATACGTACATGGCCTTGACGAAATGGGAATCAGGCTTACCCTGGTTGCAGATGTTGAATCCGGCCTGTTTCAACTTGTATTCCTTTTCAATGTTCCTTTTTATCTCCGGCAGTTCACTGCAATAAGCGGTGACTGGGCTGCCGGAGGGAAGGCTTACGAATTGGGAAGAGAAGTAGTAGTTCCATGTGGTGACAGCCAGGTCAGGGGGCACCTTGCCGCTCATCTTCAAGGGATTTACGAAGTTTTCCCAAATGATGTCGGCATTTTTAGGAGAACGGCTGTTGCTGCACTGATCTACAAGCCGGGCAAACACCTCTTCGAAAAACTCCTGGCTGTAACGGTTGTTGTTAATCACCTCCAGCGCCTGTGCGGATGCCACTTCGGGCTTGAAGGAATCTATCTGGTCTATGGATGAGAGGGGTTGCTTCTCTACATTCCGGACCACTGGATCAGGATTGAGATTGGCGCATGCTGTAAATGCAAAGGTCAGCGCTACCAGTAAAATTATTGAAACCATCCTGTAAATCATGTCGTATGCCTCCTGTTTAAACCTTTGAGCTATAACTGTGCCCCTTATGACCTGGGGGCGAAGCCGCCTGTCTGTGGTTTTCCTGAGCCGCTTTTCTTATGGACCGCGCGGTTATAGTAATCGAGTACTTTCTGATTGGGCTTGGCGTAGAGACGGGTGCCGGTATATTGAATTCCCAGGACTTTGGGCATGGCGCTCACTCCCTTGGTGATGTTGAAGACTATCTCACCGTAGTCTCTCTGGGACTCCAGCATGAATTTGGCCTTGCTGAACTGATCGGCCAGGTAGCGCGCCCTTCGAGCCTTTTTCATCATGTTTATCCTGGCGTTGGCTGCCCTCACCGCTTCGGGCAACTCGTTGCCGAAATCAGGAACCAGCTTTTCAAGGGCGGTAAACAACTCGTCCGTGGGATCAGGAAAATCATCCATTGCCAGGTCGAAAGGGCTGCTCTCGTCACCTGGATCGAGTGCCCCCAGGGCCGGGGCATCGGCGTCACCGTTCATGGATGCCTGATACAGCTCCGCTGGGGTGCGGTCGATCCCGCTCCTGGCGAGTATCCTGTCGGAGGCCCTGGCCCCCTGTTCGTACCTGGCGGCCACGTCCGGCAGATAACTTGCCAGCTTGCCGTACAAGGCTATGCCAGTCTCGCGCATTTGTGCTGCCATTGCCTTACACGCGTCGCTGGCCGCCTCTGGATCGAAATTTTCTCCGCCGCATGACGTGCTCCAGGTGTTGTACTGGGTGTCAAACCTCTGGAGCAGCCTTGCTATTTCCCTGGACTTGCTGGACGAAGCCAGTTGGCCCAGCTCGGCCCTGGTGTTAGTGATCACCTTCTGGATCGCAACGCCGTTAGAGGCCCAGGCCGTTGGCCCCGCACAGGTTATCACGATCAAAACGATAGCCAGAAAAGATACCTTCATCTCATTCCTCCTTTGTCCAGACCTGGTTAATCAGTTGTTGTTGGCTATAGACGGACGGGGAAAATTTTTCTTCAAAATGTTTTTGACTCCATCCATGAAGAGCGCGGATCGCGCCCTCTGTATCCAACGGGGAAATATTTCTTGAAAAAAGGAGCGAAGCGACAAATCCACCGAGTTGTGGAGATATTCACTGCACCGGTAGTGTGGATTCAGCAATTATACTTCCCGCAGGTGGAATTGCAGAATGTGGAATATCTGTTATTACATTAAGAATTAAGATCGAAGGGAGGGAGATGGTGTGTTTTTTCCTTGCTTTAAAAAAGAATTCTAATCCAGTTATCACTGCCTTGTTTATCCTGTTTTGTCTAGTCTTTGTAATTCCTGTCTTGTCTTATGCCAGCCGTGGAATCACACCGGTGGCCCATATATCGGAAGATCAGGCCCGGCGTGTTGCCCTTGTGATAGGAAACGGGGCTTATGGAAATGCGCCACTCAAGAATCCTCCCAATGATGCAAGGGACATGGGTGCAAAACTCAAACGCCTTGGGTTCGATGTGACCCTTTTAACAGATGCGGACCAGCGGACAATGGAACAGGCCATCCGCCGTTTTGGCAGGAAACTGCGGCAAGGCGGTACCGGCCTTTTCTATTATGCCGGTCATGGCCTCCAGGTAGAAGGCAGGAATTATCTTATTCCAGTGGATGCCAAGATATATGACGAAACCGACGTAAAGTATAAGGCTGTGGACGTGGGCCTCGTGCTTGACACCATGAACCTTGCTGGAAACGGCCTGAATATAATTATTCTTGATGCATGCAGGAGCAATCCCTATACCCGCTCCTTCCGTTCCGCTGTCTCTGGCCTTGCCCGTATGGACGCTCCAACAGGCACCCTCATCGCCTATGCTACGGGTCCTGGCAAGGTGGCCGAAGACGGCACGGGCCGAAACGGCATCTACACCAAGCACCTCCTGAAATACATGGAGGTGCCTGGCCTGCCTGTAGAACAGGTTTTCAAGAACGTCAGAAAAGCAGTGATTGAAGAGACAGGCGGCAGACAGGTCCCCTGGGAGTCTTCATCCCTTATCGGCGATTTCTTTTTCTTGCCCGGCAAGCAACCAGTCAAGACTGCGACCAGTGCGCAACCACCGAAAGCGGTTCCCATACCGGTTAAAAAACGTGAACAGGTTTCAGAAGCACGGCAGATACGCGAGAAGGCCATTTCACTTTACGAAGGTACCGGAGGGCGGATCGACCATGAAGAGGCCATCCTGCTCTTCATCGAGGCTGAAGAAAAGGGAGATCCCATGGCCCGTATGTGGCTCGCCATGCTGTATTACAAAGGCGGTTGTGGTTTTAAGATTAATCCTGAAAAGGCAAAGATATTGGCTGATCAAGCCATAGGCCAGGTGAAGAAGGAGGCAGGCAGGGGCGACGTGGAGGCCATGTTTCTGCTAGGAAGTGCCTATGCGGATGGTTTAGGCATAGAAAAGGACTACGAGAAGGCGGTTTATTGGTTTCGTAAGGCCGCGGAAAAGGGGGAGCCTTTGGCCATGAACAACCTTGGATTTATGTATGAGAATGGCCTTGGGGTGTCACAGGACTACGCCAAGGCGTTTTACTGGTATCAAAAGGCCGCGGAAAAGGGGGAGCCTTTGGCCATGAACAACCTTGGATTTATGTATATGTTTGGCCTTGGCGTGTCAAAGGACTGCGCCAAGGCGGCTTACTGGTACCAGAAAGCGGCGAAAATGGGGAACTCTTGGGCCATGTCGATACTGGGACTGCTGTATGAGAATGGCCTTGGGGTGTCACAGGACTACGCCAAGGCGTTTTACTGGTATCAAAAGGCCGCGGAAAA
>NZ_MAGO01000018.1 GCF_001687335.1 Dissulfuribacter thermophilus
CGTGAAAGTATTACTATAAGCGGAACTGATCCTGGTAGTGTAGCACATTTAATTGCAGGTACAACTACTGGTACTCAGACGACGGAAATTAAGATTCAGGGATCTGCAACCGACTCAGATAAAACAGCAGATAATTATTTACGAAAAATAGGTTTCTTAGGTACACATTACGGTTCAACTGAGGAAAATGGGGTTGACAATACCGCTGGAAACGATCTCCTCTTATTTGGCCGTGACAGGCTCTCCTATGCCACCGGGGATATCAAGATTAATGGATACGTGCTTGGCCAGCCTACAGATGACGGCATATCAGACGTTTATGCAGACAAGAGTGCTGCTGCATGGGCTAACGCCATTAACCTCATAAAGGATCAAACAGGGGTTGAGGCAGACATCATAAAGGCCAATCAGACAGGGGCAGGTGTTGTCACTGCTGGAACACTACAGCAGGGCGATCTCAAGATTAATGGCATTGATGTAATTCGTGATAATACAGGCGGCAGTGGAATGCAAATCCTTGATGGAGATGCAGACCATACTCTTATAAACGCCATCAATGAATACACTGATCAAACAGGCGTTATCGCAAGTATTGATGCTGAGGGAAGACTTGTATTGACTGCAAAGGACGGCCGTAACATCCATGTCCAGACTACAGCCAATGGAAATAAATATGTGAAGTTCGCAGCAGATTTTGGCTCCAATGGTGTAGCCCAGGATTCAGTGTATTTCGGAAATGTGAGATTGGTGTCTGATAGTCAATTCACTGTAGAAGGGGCTGGAAGCAGTGGTTCTAGTAAAGAACTCAGCCTTCTCAAGGTGGGTCTTGCAGGTGGAAACGCAGTAACTGAGGCCACAAGCGATGTAAAGGGTGATGGTGTAATCTTGGCAGGTCTCAACTATGACACTGCTATTGCACATGTTGACGTAACCACCCAAGAAGGGGCTGAGATGGCAATCCGTATTGCTGATTATGCCCTAAAGAGGCTGAATGAGATTAGAGGCAATCTCGGTTCGGTCCAGAACCAATTGAATAGTACCATAGCGAACTTATCGGTTACAAAGATCAATGTGCAGGCAACAGAGAGTACCATCCGTGATGTGGACTTTGCAGAGGAAAGTTCGAACTTCTCCAAGATGCAGGTCCTGTTGCAGGCAGGAACCTTCGCTATGGCTCAGGCCAATGCAATGAGTCAGAACGTACTCAAACTCTTACAGTAATATGAAAAGGCATGCAGGGGGGATATTCCCCCCTGCTTTAATCAGAGGGAAAAATCTTCCTAAATAATAGATTGATAGGGATTTTTTCTTATTATATTAAGATGTTGGGGGTGGTCCCTTTAAGGTATTTTTTTTGCATAGTTGCTAGTAGGAGATAATTCTCATGGCAGGCACAATATCGATATTGGGAATGGGATCTGGTTTACAATTACAGGATATCCTGGACCAACTCAAGGCTGCTGACAGAGCTCCTATTACGCGACTTAAAGCCAAACAACTTCAGGCCAAGGATAGGGTGGCCGAACTGGATACCCTTAAGAAGTTACTTTTAGACCTTAAGGATAAGGCTCTTACGTTAGGGCTCAGTTCTACTTACCTTGGTAGGAGCGTCAGTCTAAGTGACAGTTCTCCTGTATCGGTATCAGTATCATCAGGGGCTTCGACAGGAAGTTACAATATTGAAGTTATACGGCTTGCGCAATACAGTGCTTGGCGTTCTACCAGCGGTTTTGCCTCTGAAGATAGCGTCATCAATGGGACAGGTTCCACAGAGACCTTTACATATGAGGTAAATGGCAAATCAACAAGCCTAAGTGTTGCGAGTGGAACCACACTGCAACAACTTGCAGCGTTGATAAATGATGATCCCAATAATCCAGGGGTGACTGCATCGGTAGTCAAGGATGGGACTGGTGCTACACCATACAAGCTCCTTATTCAGTCAAATACTCTAGGAGAATCTGGAAGAATAAGCATCACCAAGCAGCTTACTGATATCACTCTGGCAGAGGAAACAGGGACAGGGGGGTCCTCCCTTGATGCTGAAATAAAAATTGACGGCGTGAGCTACACAAAGGGTTCCAATGAAATAACTGACATTCTTACAGGGGTTACCTTCACGCTTCAGGCAACTGGTCAGACAACATTATCCATCACCACCGACACTTCAGGAATAGCCGCACTCGTCAAGGATTTCGTAACAGGATTGAACGAGTATTTTCAGGAAGTGAACACGAATAGTTCCTACGATACTGACACAGGGGTTGGTGGCTCTCTTTACGGTGTCACATCTATACAGCTATTTAAGTCCCAAGTGATTGAAAGTGTTTCGGATAAGGTGGACGTGTCAGGGGCGATAACCTCCATTTTTGACCTTGGTTTTGAGTTTGCGAGAGACGGTACTATTTCAATTAATGAAGACACACTTAACCAGGCCCTGAGCGAACACTTCAATGATGTTAAATCATTTTTCTTGGGAGACACTGATAACAATATTACTGGCTGGGCTGATCGGGTAAATACCATATTGCGAACTGCGACAAAGGCTAATACCGGCCTTATCGATGCGGAAAAGAGCGCAGCCAATTCCCAGATCAATAATCTTGACGAACAGATAACTAGCGCAGAAGCACGACTTGAAAAAAAATATGAAATTCTTGCCAGACAATTTTTGGAACTAGATAGGTATATGAACAATATGCAGTCGATATCATCCTATCTTTCCCAACAATTTGAGGCATTTAACAATGCTCTAAAAAATAAATAGTAAGGGGGATTTTAATGTACAATAAAGCAATATTGAACTATAAACGAACTCAAATTGTTACCAATCATAGTCCTGAACAGTTGATACTGCTACTTTATGAAGGAGCTGTTCAAGCCCTGAAAAAGGCCAGAGAAGGGGTAGAGGAGCAAGATGTCAGAAAAAGAGGAGAGGGATTGGGAAAGGCCATTTCTATTATTGGTGAGCTGAACGCCTCTCTTGATATGGAGGCAGGTGGAGAAACAGCTGCTTTCTTGAGGGGACTTTACTTGAGTATACTAACAGAACTTCCAAAGGTTAATCTGACCAATGATCTTCGAACATTAGATATTGCTATTGGATATATAGAAGAATTAAAAAAATTGTGGAAAGAACGGGTTATGAATAAAGAAGATAGTTCTAGTGAAATTGTACCTGTTTCAGAACAGTCTCACAAAAAAAGAAACAGTGTATCTATTTCTATTTAATATTGGTATATTAAATAAGGATATTAATATGTATAATACAAAAAAGGTGATTGAATTAATGGAAAAGGCATTCAGCAACTATGAAGATATGCAGCAAAAACATTTTCTTTTGGCTCAATCTGCCCTTGAACTCCTAGAACATGGAAAATTTAATATAGCTGACCTTACAGGAATTGATTATGAAAGACAACATTCTTTTAATCTGTTAAAAAAATCCATTGATACTATCCAGCAGTTAGCTATTGATGGAAATTTAAGGGAACCACTTGAACTATATTCTCAAAAACTCTCATTAATAATTGAAAGAGAACGAATTCTTCAACAGTTAATGCAGAAATTAAAAAACAAATTAGAAGAACGTTTGGATGTATTAAGGGTAGGAAAAAAAGGATTAGCAGGCTATAGAAAATTGATAGAAAATAAGCAGTTAAAATATTTGGATAGATCATTATGATGGAGCTTAATGTTGTAAAAAATTTAATATATACAAATCAGCAGTCCACTAAGGCTGAAAATACGCCTTTGTCTAATACGCAAACAACAGAAAGGGATACCTCTAAATCCTCTTCGGTAGGCCATTTGCGTGATGATACTCTGGAAAAGCTGGCACAAATGCTAAGTGAGCTTGTAGATCAAAAGGAAATCGAGTTCCATTACGACAAGAAGGCCGGAACACTGGTAGTAAAAATAGTTGATCCGCGTTCTGGTGAGATAGTTAGAAGCATACCACCCGAATACTTACTGGATATGGCTCGTATAGACAAGTTAGAGCTGAATGGGATCATAATAAATAAAAAGATATAGAATGTACCATTTCTAGCTGCGTAGAGGCCGTAACATCCACCATTCCAAAGGCGTTCCCTGTTTGATGTCTGTGTTTGATTTGAGGCCTAGGACCTTATTGAAGAAACGAGATGGTATCCCTTTTTCAGGTCTTAGTGGAATAATGTCTCCGGCGTTAAGAGTTTGACCGGCTTTTATATCTCTTCTTGCATAAAGCCCTCTGCGAACAACACGCTTGATCTCTGCTTCCGCATCAGAAATACATTTTAAGCCGTTTCCGAGGGCAACTTCCACTTCCTTTACAGCCTTAATCAACATTTTTAGCTCTACTGGATCAACTGAGGCATTGTGGTCAGGTCCTTTAAGCTTTTTGTCTAAGGTAAAGTGCTTTTCGATTACAGTGGCACCTATAGCAACAGCAGCAATTGCCATGTTGATCCCAATGGAATGGTCTGAAAATCCAATGGATGTTTTAAAAAGTGTTTTTAACGTATGTATTACGTTTAAATTCACAAGTTCAGGTGGAGTTGGGTAAATGCTGACGCAATGTAGGAGTGTTATGTAGTCTAAAGGAAGGTGTTGAGCTAACAACCAAAAGGCATCTTCTATCTCTCCCAAACTAGCCATTCCTGTAGACAAGATCACAGGTTTCCCTTTCTTAGCTACTAATTCGAGTAGAGGAAAATTTGTAATGTCACCAGATCCTATTTTGAACCTTGAAACAAGTGGACTAAGAAACTCTACGCTCTCAAGGTCAAAAGGGGTGGCCAGAAACTCAATTCCAATATTCTCACAGTGTTTTTTAAGACAGAGTATTTCTTCTTTTTTAAGTTCAAGAGCCTTTAACATTGAATACTGCTCGGTCTCACCAGTCTTTTCCTTTTGATATTGAGCAGTAGGGGCATCTCTAGAAACCAAGGCTTCAGTATTAAATACCTGAAACTTGATACAGTCCGCCCCTGCAGACTTGGCTTCGTCTATCATTTTGTGGGCAATCTCCACAGAACCGTTGTGGTTAACACCTGCTTCGGCAATGATAAAAACTTTGTTTGAATTTTCCATAGATAGCGCTCAGTTCTGATAAAAGAGTGTGAAGTTTATTGTTAGTGGTAACAGGAGTAAAAGTCAATATATATGGTTATTATTATGTGCCAATTTTGGTCATCTTATGATTTTGTTATTCAGTACAGGAGATTTTAAACTGAAAACTTAGTTAGTTTATTAATATTTATCACTGATGTAAAATTAGTAACCAGCCAGATCTTGTACCAACTTGAGAAATACTTGAAGTATGAAAAAATCAATGTCGGTATCGTCTGTAGTCACCTTAGGGTTATAAGACCATAATTATTTTTTTACGTTTTTTTAAAAATCGCCAGTGCTCAGCTCAAATCGCTGTCTCACATGATAGTCAGCTTGTTACTCTTGATTCAAATCGGAACCATAAGGGGACAAATAGATTATCTCTAACTTATCTTTTAGTGATGCCATAGCTCCTTTACCATCTTGGAATAGTGAAATCTGTGAATAATTAAATTAAAACATGTTTGGGATAAATCAAATTTTTTGAGCTATTAACAAAAAAGTGTAACTGTGAAATTGAAATGGCGTTTAACCCTATGCCCAGCTGCATATAAAGCAGCAAGCTTAATATTTGAAAAGTCGATTTGAAGGTTGGAGTTGAAATAAATCTTTTTCTCTTTATTATTAGCTTACAATGCTTTTGCTAATATAAAGCTATTTTTAGCTCCAAAAGAGACCTACGAATTTTCGGCCAGTATTGGTTGAATTGGTTTCAGGCGTGTGATGTTTTATTTTTTACCATAATGATATGTTAGAAAGGGAGGCATTGAATGGAAGAAAAAAAAATCCCTGGAATAGTACCTCAGAAGGATGGTTCGTATATGATATCATTTGAACTACCCAATGGCGCATGTTTGAGTCCAGAGGCCCTTGAACTCCTTGCCCAGATAGGCCGCGAACACAATTGCCTAATTCACGTTACCACCGCCCAGAAGATCATGCTCTTAGGTATGGATTTTGACCAGGCCAAGGATGTTCTTGAACGACTGGACGCAGCTGGCCTCTCTGTTAGGAAGGCAAGGGATCTGTCCCAACCCAGAGTGTGCGTTGGTAAACCCTATTGTAAGCTAGCACTCAAGGATACTTTTGCTTTGTCAAAATATCTTTATGACAGGCTTTCACGGAAACCCGTTGCTCCAAAGCTTAAGGTGGCTGTCTCTGGCTGTCCTGCATGTTGTTCCTGGGCGAATATGGTGGATGTGGGGTTTGTAGGTGTAAGGAGCGGTTGGAAGGTGTTTATTGGAGGTCATGGTGGGGCAAGGCCAAAGCTCGGAGAAGAGATGGGAAAGGTTGAAACCCACGAGGAGGCAGCGGCACTTCTTGAACGCATTGCTGAGCTCTTCACTTCAGAGGTAAAGAAAAAGGCAAGGCTCGAGCACATAATTAAGAGGATAGGGCTTGAGACCTTCAAAGAAAAAGTGGGCCTTTAGTCCATATCTTGAGATTCGAAAGTTTTTTGCTGTTAAATGGTAAAAGTCTCAAGCCATGCTTTAGGGTAGCTTACATCCTAATATGGCCTCAGGTCTTGTAGGGGGTTAAGCGTGTTTTGCTCCCTGAATTATTAGGAGATGCAAAACAAAAGAACTTGGCCTGGGGCTATTCTATGAAATTTTTTTCGTCACCAATAACAGATTGAGGTGTTCACTTACATTAAGGGTGAAGTCTTTGTTGGACTTTGATCTACTGACCACATGTCCTCTAAAGGGAACATGTGGCTCAGGGGCGTTCCTTAGAAAGAACAATCATCCAGGAAGTTTTCCATTGGGAAAAGAGGGAAATTTATTTTTTGAGTTAAGGTTCACATTATATTATCGAGGGCTTTAATTAATTCTACCATATTGTTTTTAAATGAATTTTATAAAAAGGCCTTTTCACCATAGCCTCTTCAAATGGCATTTTATGCCTCACGTTTTTCATTGTTTTTAGCTCAAGTGATTTTTGCCTCAAAAAACTTGGCATTTTTCTTGCTTAGTCATTGGCAAATGATGCGGCTCGCAATATTACCGAATATGCGAAGCCTAGGGGAATCGACGCTAATATAGTGTTCCAACTCCCTGGAAATAAAGCAAATTTTGTAATATTGCGAGTCGCATACGGCTTTAGGCATTAGTTAAACAAATTAAGAAAGGGGGTGAATAATAGTTAGATCTATGAGGTGAATCGATGGATCGAACATTATTTAATAAGGTGAGATGTTTTTAAAAAACAAAATATTAAAAAATAAAATTTGGAGGGATTGAAATGGCACAGGACGCCGAAGTAAGTAGATCGCAAAGTGCGATAAGTGAGGGGCAAAAATCTTTTATACAAGAAGTTGTAGACAGTATTCCGGGAGCTATCTTGGTCATCGCTGTGGCTGTGGCAGCATATGTCATAGCTCCATATCTTCGCCAATATCCACTTTTTAAGACCTATCTTGAATTAAAGGATTTTATCCTTGCGATTTTATTTGGAATTATTATCAAGAATACCGTTGGGGTGGCTAGAGTATTTGAGCCTGGTCTAAGGTTTTCAACCATTCTTACTAAGACAGGTATCGTCATCATGGGAGCAAAATACTCCATGATGGGTCTAGTCAAGGTCGGTGGACCAGCTCTTTTGTATATCGGAATCTTTCTCTTTGGTACTGCTATTATCATGATGTGGGTTGGAACCAAGCTTAAGGTTCCCACTCCTCTAGCAGCCTGTCTTGCATCAGGTCTATCAGTCTGTGGAGTTTCTGCCACCATCGCTATTGCCCCAGCAGTACGGGCAAAAAACCAGGATATGGCCTATTCCATCGCTGTGGTACTTATGTTCGGTCTGTTGGCATTGCTGGTATTCCCACCGATTGGAAAAATGTTGCATCTGACAGATACTCAGTATGGAGCATTTTGCGGTGTTGGAATAGTTAACTCAGCACAGGTGTTGGCTGCTGGTTTTGGGTATAGTGAAGGTGCTGGTCTTATCGCAGGAATTTACAACATCGGAAGAGTTATCTTCCTGCCTTTTGTTGTCCTTATGCTTGCAATTATGGCAGCCAGTAGAGAGGCTTCCAGTGGTGGACAGTCAGTAGAAATCAACAAGTTCAAACTGATCATCGACAAATTCCCAATTTTCGTCCTTGGCTTCCTCTTGGTTGTCTTTTTGAATACTATGGGGCTTTTCACCAAACCAGAGGTCCATCAGGCCAAGATCTTTATGAACTGGGCATTCCTCCTCGGTTTTGCAAGTATTGGACTTACCACCAGGCTCGCTGACCTTAAGGCAGCTGGATTGTCCGGTTTCTTCCTTGGCTTCTTAGTCGCTGGCTTAAAGGCAGCACTGGCACTTGTAGTAGTCCTGACCTTTATGAAGTAAATAGATATTTGGGGTGTTAAATAACAAAATAACAAAAAGGAGGTAGGATACATGGCTCTGTCAAAATCTAGGAAACAAGATTTGGCTGTTATAATTTTGGGTGTAGGAATGGTAATCCTTGCAGCCCTTATTAAGTAACAATTGTTATTGGAGTTGAAGTCAGTGAGTGGGGGATAGAGAAATCTTCCCCCACTTCAATTTTTTAACAACTAGATTCAACATGGACTTGATAATCCCAGTTGGCCTAAAAACGTATTGTTAGCGAGGAAGAAGTCTTTGTCGTTTATGTTTAAAAAAATACTTTTAGCAACAAATGGTTCTGAATCTTCGAAAAAGGCAGAAGACTATGCACTCTATCTCGTAAAGAGAGAGGGAGCAGAGCTTACGGTTGTGCACGTTCTTGACGACAAGTTGTGTCATTACGGATACGTTGACCAGCTAGTGCCTGGAACTACTAAGGAACAGTTTGTATCCTATATTATTTCAGAATGTGAATCAACTGCCCAGAAAGTTATTCTCGAATTTACGAAAAAAGCTGAAGAACAAGGGCTTTCATTCTCCTTGAGGCTTAGGAAGGGAGAACCATATAAAGAGATTGTAGCTGTTGCAACTGAAGAAAATATGGATTTGATAATCATAGGGGGGCGGCCACCTCATAAACGACGTTCTAGATTTAAGATTCCCGGAACTGGAACTGCAGAGAAGGTCGCTAAATTAAGTCCATGTAGCGTAATGATGGTGGTTTAGATGTTGAGTTTAATACTAGTAGCTGGACGCAGGCTTTTTAATATGCTTTTACGTCACTCCTGAAATAGTCGCCTTTTGAGGTTGTTAGGCGGGTTGCGTAAGAATTAAATTATGTATTTTATGGCCCGTTTATCTACTATAATAGCTATCCTGACGGCATTTTTAATTCAGGGTTCAATACCTATATATATATATGCAGGTAGCGGCGAGCAGCATAAATCTCCAAAGAAAGTATTCGTTGGGGTCATTACTCTATACCATCCACTGGTTATGTTTAAGAGCTACCAGCCATTCGTTGACTATCTAAGTAATGAGACACCATATAACTTTGAACTTAGGATCAGCCAGGATTACGGAAGCATTTTAAAATATCTAGTGGATGGTACTGTGGATGTGGCAATTCTAGCGGGGCTAACCTACTTGAAAGCCAGAGAAGAGGCCGGTGTTTTGCCCCTTTTGGGAGCATTGAGCCCTGATAGGAGGCCGACCTGTAAGGCCATTTTCATTGCTAGGGGAGACAATCATAAGATTAATACCATTCAGGATGTCAGAGGGAAACGATTTGCTTTTGCGTCTAAATATTCTACTTCTGGAAATCTGGTCCCGATTTTTCATCTCTATTCAAAAGAGCACATAAGGCTCAAGGATCTCGGCGCGTATAAAAACCTCAAATATCATGACTCTGTGGCAAGAGAGGTTCTTCGAGGCAATTTTGATGCAGGTGTAGTTCTCGAATCAGTGGCCCAGCAGTACAAAAAGATGGGTATAAAATTTATAGGCCAAACTGATCCATTTCCAGGATTTTTGATAGTGGTACGGCCTGGAGCCGATCCAAATGTGGTTCGAAGTATTGAGAAGGCACTACTTAGGCTCAATTACGATGACACATCACATAGGAAAATAATGGATTCGTGGGACGTAAACATTAGGTATGGCTTCACTAGGATATCTGATTCCGACTATGATCCGATTAGGAAGATGGTTTCATATTTGGAAAAAGAGGGAGTATGGCTTTTGGGTGATAAGTGAGAGTTTAGGTCTCTGGAACTCCTTGGTATTGTGAATCCCTAATAAGACTGACTGAAGAGCCATGAAAGGTAGGATATTGCTCATAGAAGACGAACTTTCCATGCGACTCGGAATAAGTCACGCCCTTCGAGAAAATGGCTATGATATCATTTCATGTGAAGATGGTAATCAGGGAGTCAATCTCCTAGGCCATGAACGATTTGACCTGGTCATAACTGATCTGAGATTACCGGGGCTAAATGGCATGGAAGTGCTCTCTAAGGCAAAGGAGATGTACCCTGATATAGGAGTAATCTTAATAACGGCTTTTCCAGAGGTAGAGACAGCTGTTTCTGCCATAAAACAGGGGGCCTTTGATTATATCAGCAAGCCTTTTACAAATGAGGCGCTGTTGATAGTTGTAAAACGATATTTCAATTATCGTAAGCTCAAGCAAGAAAACGTAAGGTTAAGGGAAACCATAAAAGGGCGGGCCCAATTTGAGAATATTATTGGAGAAAGCTCTGTTATGAAGGCGGTTTTTGATCTGATAAATACAGTGGCCCCAACAGATGTCCCTGTGCTTATTCGTGGTGAGAGTGGAACTGGTAAAGAGCTGGTAGCCAACGCGCTTCACAACCTGAGTGAGAGGAAGGATAAGCCATTTATAAAGATAAATTGTGCTGCCATCCCTGAAAACCTTCTTGAATCAGAGCTTTTTGGTCATGAAAAGGGGGCCTTTACAGGAGCAGTGCAGGCCCGTAAAGGAAAATTTGAGGCTGCCAATGGTGGGACGATCTTTTTTGACGAGATTGGAGATATGCCGCTTAGCCTTCAGGTCAAGCTTCTTAGGGTACTAGAAGATCAGGAGATAACTAGGCTTGGAGGATATAAGGGTATAAAGGTAGACGTCAGGACAATATTTGCCACTTCCAAGGATCTGAAGGAGGCTATCCAAGAGGGTACGTTTAGAGAGGATTTGTTTTACAGGATAAATGTAGTGCCAATACACCTGCCTCCGCTAAGAGAGAGAGGCGAGGACATAACAGCCTTGATTGAATATTTTTTAAAGATGTATTCTACAAAGTACGGTAAGAATGGTCTTAATATTTCTCCTGATGCATATAAGAGTCTTCTGGCCTACGATTATCCTGGAAACGTTAGAGAACTCAAGAATGCCATAGAGAGGGCCGTATTATTATCCACTGGAAGTCAAATTTACGTAACCCATCTTCCCTCTGTATTTAGAAAGATGGCCGAGGACCTTCCCTGCATATCTGAAGATCTTCCATTGGAAGAGGGTGTGAAATGCTATGAAAGGCAGAGGATCCTCAAGGCCCTGGAGCAGACCAAAGGGAAAAAGATAGAGGCAGCTGCAAGACTAGGAATAAGTCGTAAGGTCCTTTGGAAGAAATTAAAGGAACTCAATATTGATATTTAGATCTCATTAAGGGCCTGAGCAAGGTTGGATTTCAGAACTTTTGTTGTCTAGGTATGTCTTGATTTGCACGGTTAGATTGATTTCCTGCTGTATATTCAACTTGAAACTACATGATTAATGGCTGTTCCCTCATGGGAACAGCATTGATTAATTATGTCCTTAAGGCGGAACATGAAATTATTACTTATATAATTATCTCTTTTTTTACATCGCCTTCAATCCTGTCTTTTTTTAAAAATGAACCTCTCATTGTGGAATTGAATAGGAACTGACCAATAAAAAAATGAATTAGTAACGGACTGTTTTTACAATTTATTTTTTTTAGGGTGCTTGAAAAAAAAATCATTTGTTATGCGAGTTATTGTCAAAGGTTAAAAAAAGAATTTTTTTTGTCTTTCTTTTAGAGAGACTTGGCATCCTTTTTGTACATAATTTATCAAAAATCCGCCAGCTGGAGGGAATTTATTTATCAAAAAAAACAGGGAGGAAATGTATGAAAAAAGGAGGAAGTATTATGAGAAGGTTTGGTACGAGAACTCAAGGGGTAAGGAAAAAGAATGTTGGTTTCAGGCTGCATAAACTATTTGTAGCCATGGTGTTGGCGATATTTTGTGTATGCAGCGTGAATCTAGCATTTGCTGAAGATAAGAGTGTTGCAGAAAAAATCCTTGATATTTTGCGGCAAAATAACCAGATTACAGATGCACAGTATAGCGAATTGTTAAAGCAGGCAAAGGCTGAGAAGGCACCAGGAACGAATTTAATGGTTTATTGGAAAAACGGCCTTCGTATTAAGAGTGCCGACAATAGGTATAAAATTAAGATAGGTGGTAGGCTTCAGTCTGATTTTGCAGTTATTGGCGCTGATGATGATTTAGATAGGCTCTTTCCAAGCTTTGAAGGTCATGGCAGCGAATTTAGGCGTGCCCGTATTCAAATAGCCGGTACTGTTTATGAAAATGTTGCATTTAAATGGCAGTACGATTTCGCCAGTGGAAGCGTACATTTTAAGAATGTATGGATTGAGTTAAAGCATATACCCTATGTTGGAAAGTTTAGGGTTGGTCATTTCAAGGAACCCTTTTCTCTGGAGGAGTTGACCTGTAGTAAATATCTAACCTTCCTTGAAAGGGCTCTGCCGAACACCTTTGCTGCAGGATACAATACTGGTTTCATGCTTCACAATGCAGAGTTTAACAAACGTATGACCTGGGCAGTAGGTCTGTTCTTCGATACTGATGGTCAAGGCAAAAGCTTCAATAATTTCTCAGATACTGATTTGACAGCTCGTATCACCGTGCTTCCATGGCTTGCTGAAAATGGTCGCAAATTACTCCATCTCGGATTTTCATATAGCCATAGGTTCCGTGATGATAATGGCGGAAACCCAATTCGTTTCAGAGAAAGACCTGAGGCTCATCTTTCAACAGTCAGGCTAGTGGATACAGGTAATATCATTGCAGACGATGTGGATCTCTTTAATCCTGAGATGGTCTTGATTTATGGACCCCTTTCAATTCAGGCTGAGTATATGTATGCATCAGTGAATTCAGTTACAGGGAGTGATCCAAACTTTAGTGGTTACTATGCATACATCAGCTACTTCTTGACTGGTGAGCATCGTCATTACGTAAGATCATCTGGACACTTCTGCAGGCTTACACCTAACCGTAATTTTGATTTTGGAAAGTCTGGATGGGGTGCTTGGGAATTAGTAGCCAGATATTCTTATGTGGATCTAGATGACAATGGTATCCAAGGCGGAAAAGAAAATGATGTTACTCTTGGTGCCAATTGGTATCTCAATCCAAATGTTCGTGTGATGTTCAACTATGTAAATGCAAATGTGGACAGAAAGGATTTGAATCTGGATAACGGAAATGCCAACATATTTGAGGCTCGTTTCCAGATTGAATTCTAGTCTCGGTTGCTAACTTATTAAAAAGGTTTATACTATCAGAGTGATGAATCTGAGAGGTAAGCCATAGGCTTTCCTCTCAGATTTTTTTTTTGCCTTAAAGTTGGGATTCAATAGTTTTAAAAAATTAACAACCGGATGTTGATGTTCCCGATTGAGCACAATGTTCCCGTAAGGGAACATGGCCTACAAAAATGTTCCTTTTGCGGAACATTTCCTATATGGAATTTGCAAAATTGTCTCTGTTTTTTCAGTAAAATGCCTATTTATTTTATAGGTTTTGTTTGTTCAAAATTTAGTTGGATTATAAAAATTTATAACATCTTGTTTCTAATGGATTTTTTGAGGGTAAAAAAAGTGAGTGAGGATACAAGCCTCAGTTGTGTAGTTATTCTCAATTCTGGCATAGGTCTTGCAACTAATAATTTATAACCAAAAAGCTATTAGGAAAAAAATTAATTAAAAGAACCTTTTAGTAAGGAGGACGTTACATTGAAGAGAAACAAGATTCCAGCAGCTGCCATTTTGCGTTTGTCCATTTATTACCGGTATCTGCAAAGGCTGCTACAAAATGGTACCACTGTGGTATCATCAGCCGCCTTGGCACGATACGCCAACGTAAATCCGGCACAGTTACGTAAAGATCTCTCTTATTTCGGACGTTTTGGGGTCAGAGGGATTGGTTACGATGTGGTGCGCCTGGCTGAGCACATTCGCGGGATATTGGGGCTAGTCCGTGAATGGCGCATGGCTTTGGTGGGGGTTGACTGTGTCGGGCGTGCATTGTTGGCAAATCGCCATCTTCAGTCACAGGGATATCGTTTTGTTGCAGCCTTTGACAATGATCCGAAAAAGGTGGGCGAGGACGTAGGGCATGGTCTAAAGATTAGACCTATGGAGGAGTTTGAAGAGATAGTAAATGCAGATACTGTTGATATTGGCGTTATAGCAGTGTCTGTAGATCAGGCTCAAAGTGTTGCCAATGCCTTTGTTAAGGCTGGGGTCAGGGGAATTCTTAACTTTGCCCCAACCCGCCTTGATTTGCCTGGAAATATCATGGTTCAATATGTTGATTTTACAGTTTTGCTTGACAGTCTTGCCTATGGCATTTGCAACCTCACGAAAATCGAAGACGAAAAGAAGGCATGTATATTGGATCCAAGGAGACAGAGATGGAATAGGGAGCATAGCTGGCCAGTTGTCCAGTTTTTTCAATAGAATGATGCAGTTTGAAACTGTTTCACAAGGGGCGGAATCTCTGGACATCCTACCTTGTTTCAGGCGACTTCTTTGGTTCGATTCCTCTAACCCCTCCTAAATTGTACTCCCAATCGTCGTCAATCCAGAGATTTCGCCACCTTTTTCATTATAAAGAGAATCAGAATTGATGTCTATTGTTCCTATTAAGGTCCTGCAGGGTTCAATCAATCGCTATCCGCGGGCCATTCTGTTCTGTAAAAGGGGGCTATCTCCTCAAATATTTTAAAATAGTGCTCATTCTTTCGGGTCTATATATTTGTTGGGGCCATATTGTAAAAGAAGATTGGCTGATTTGCTTTACTGGTAGCAGTCAAGGATAAGCCCTACAGGTGCTTCACATCCTTCACTGCTTTGTGAAGCAGATTTCAGCCTGTAAGTACCGACGGCGTTTGAACTCCGATTAGTGGTGATTATTATTGAACCACTTTCATGACGTCTTTTCACTATTTCAAAGAACTCATCCACAGCGTCTTGAAGGACCTTCTTAAAGCCTATTTCATCAATAATAAAGAGGTCCAATGAGACAAGTTCCTTAAGACCTTGTATCCCCTTTTTAAGGCCTCAAGTCCAAGGGCATTGGCAAGGTGAGTCTTGCCTTCACCAGGATTCCCCATGAAGATGATGTTTTCTTTCACCTCTGGCCAACCTGTCATATATTGACAAGTCATTGGCAAAACACTAAGCAGCAGTGACTGGGTGTCAATGGTCCTATCTCTTTACACTTGCCTCTTCGCCTACATACTTATAGGGGAAAGAATAATAATTATATTTGTAGCCTACATGGCTATAGGCATTGACCTTTCCCTTGCATAAAAATGGAATCTCATACCTCCTTAATGGCAATGAGTTAAGGTCTTTATTCTCCTTACTTTCAAACTCCTCCCTGGGAATCCTTTGGGTAGTACCATGAACACGGCCGTTACATACATCATCAAGCCATCTTTTGAGCTCTGTTATTATTTCTGAAAGATCCCTGCTATTAAGCCCCTTCAAGAAAAAATTTTTTATCTAAAGGGTTATCCAAAACACCCAACACTTACGCCACTTACCCTCTATTAAAAATTTCCCAACATGCCCAAAATCCACCTAGGCCTCTTTGCCAGGGGGGACGAGGGATTAAAATCCCATCTTTCTAACAACCCCTAGTTCATAGGCAATACCGGAAATGCTCCACCCTTGATCCAATAATGTCTTGACTGTGTAATACATCTCAATACCCTTCATCCTCAGGCCCCTGTCTAAGATATTTCTTAAACAAGGTAACTCTTTAATTATTTATTGACTAACCAAGTGGGGATTTTTAAGTGCCCTTACCTGGGGACACTAAAGTGACTTTAACATGCAACTAAGTGGAGAATTTATTAGCCCATTACTTGAGAAGTTGTCAGGGCTTTAACATTAAATCAATGTGATTAATTATTTGTTCCCATTCGGGTACATTGAAGCATGATTATGTACCTATAAGGGAACATAAAACATAAATTAAAATTTACGATTTTTTTCAAAAAAATTTATCCCGCATCTTGAAAAATTCTAATGTTTATGGAATGTAATTTCCCTCACAGGCCTCTGCTTGTGTTTTTCTTCCTAAAAAGAGGTCTTAACATTCTATTGAAAATCCTTTCAATTGTACTTATTTATTTTTTATATATTTATTTAATAAATATTAAATCAAATAAAGTTCTTAAGTATCTAATTGATTAGATATCTATTTAATGTAACATTGTTTCAAATAGTAAAAAAATCCCTCTCATCAATCTTTCTCCGCATTTTATTTTACTCGATACTCCCGGTTAAATTTCGTTCTCTTAAATAATTTTTTCTTTCTGCACTATTGAAATGGCATATGTATTGCTATGAAGCGTTTCATGTGACCAGATTAGGTCACTTTTAATTTAGGAATAATCTATTGATTTGAAAAATATTTCAAATAAGACCAAAGTTTGGGGCTCTACAGTCAAATTACGGCTGAAATACGAACCCCAAGTTTGAATAGGGATATTAGTTACTGGATATCACAACACGAATTTATGCCTGATAAAGATGAGAGAGGAGAGGGAAGATGTTGAAGACGAACAGAAGAGATTTTCTAAAACTTGGGGGCCTAGCTTTAGCTGGTCCCCTGGTTGCAACAGGAGTTGGTGCTAAAAAGGCAAGGGCCATGTCTCGCTCCGATTATGGTTTGGAGAAGAAAGTGCCTGTAAATTGCCGAATGTGCGCCCAAAAGTGTCCTGGTTTGGCCAGGGTTGTAAATGGACGTCTTGTCGGTATTGAAGGCAATCCAAACTCCGTACTACCAGGGGTGTGTGGCCGTTCTGCAGCAGCTGCTGGTATGGTCTACAATCCCAACCGTGTCCAGACCCCACTCATTCGTGTCGGCGAAAGGGGTGAAGGAAAATTTCGTAGGGCAACCTGGTCTGAAGCATTAGACTTGGTGGCCTCTAAACTTAAGGACTATAGGGATAAAGGTATCCCTGAAGCCGTCGCATTCCTTTGCCGATTCCACAGTGCACCAGGTCTGGATAAGGAATTTTTCAAGATTTACGGAACGCCAAATTTTCCTGGCTATGCTGACACATGTTGGGCAAATTCCAGAGCAGTAGGCGCTGGAGTGGTTTACGGTCCTTTTAAAAAGGGACTTCCTGCATGTAGTCCAAGTAAAGTCACTGTGGATTTTGCTAGGGCAAAATACGGTGTGTTGATTGGACGTAACCCTGCAGGTGGTCTTGTATGTTATCCATGGGCTATGCGGTTTGCAGAGGGTAAAAGGAAAGGTTTGAAGCTTACGGTGGTTGATCCCCGCAAACCCTCTGAAGCAGGTGAGGATAATGTACATTGGATACCCATAAGGCCTGGTGCTGATCTTGCGTTTCTCCTTGGAGTCTTCCATGAGTTGGTAAAGAACAAGTCCTATGACGCTAACTATCTCAAGAAATATACAAATGCACCTATGTTGGTTGATCCCAAAACACTTCAACCAATAGGCGTAAAAGAAATTGAAAAGACCAAGATCAAGCATGGTAAGGTTAAGAAAATCAAGGTATTAGATTATCTTGTTTATGATGAAGCTACAAAACAGGTACGCTATGCTAGTGAAGCAAAGAAGCCTGCTTTACATGGTACTTTTGATGTGACTATTGGTAATAAGGTTATCAAAGGCCAGACGGCACTGGATCGTATTGCCAAGGAATTAGAGGCCTACACTCCTGAATGGGCAGCTGAGCAGAGCGATGTTCCTGTAGAGGAAATACGCAAGATTGCCCGCGAACTCGACGAGAATCGTCCGCACGCATTCATCGATCCGACCTATAGAAGTGAGCGCTACTTTAACTCGTTCAAAATGATTCAGGTTATCAATATGATGAACGTCTTCATCGGAGCATTTGGACGCGAGGGTGGTATCGTCTGGAATCACTCACCAAAGACTGGACATTACATAAAGCCTCCCAAGCCCAAGGCAAAACCAATAATTAAGTACTACGAAGAGCATGACCCGAATTTCCGATTTAGCAATCACAAATACTACCGTCGAAAGGCGGTGGAAACAGTGTTAACTGGGAAACCTTATCCTATAAAGGCAATGGTTTTCTGGGGACAAAACCTCCTTGGTGGCTCTGCTGGTGGTACTGAGATTGTGGAGGCATTGAAAAAGCTGGACTTTACAGTCTGTATCTCGCCGTTCTTTAACGAGACAACTCTATACGCAGATGTCATAT
This sequence comes from Dissulfuribacter thermophilus, assembly GCF_001687335.1. Classification (NCBI taxonomy): domain Bacteria; kingdom Pseudomonadati; phylum Thermodesulfobacteriota; class Dissulfuribacteria; order Dissulfuribacterales; family Dissulfuribacteraceae; genus Dissulfuribacter; species Dissulfuribacter thermophilus. The sequence continues at coordinate 18,527 of NZ_MAGO01000018.1, forward strand.
TACCAGACGCTACCTTTGTTGAGCGGGATGAGGCCATAAATGGCAAGTACAAATCGCCAGTGCCCACTCTGGCCATAAATATGAAGGCGATTGACCCACTTTTTGATGCAAAGGATCCCTACTGGATCGTCCTTGAATTGGCCAAACGTGTACTTAAGCCAGAAGAATACGATGCCTATTTTAAGCACTTTGAACAGGATGGTATCGAAGGTCTCTGGAAGAAACAACTTGCCGGGCTTAAAAAGGTGTCTGATCATGAAAAGGCCGAAATTTCTCTCGACCGACTGAAACAGTTTGGTATCTGGAATGGAACTGAACCAAAACCTAAGCCCAAGGCAAAGACCCCCACTCATAAGCTGGAGATATTCAGTACGTTCCTGGCAAAGGAGTATGCAGAACTCAAGGCCAAGGGAGATCCCAACGCAGTGGTTGCAAGTCCGCTTCCTGTCTGGCAACCAACCAATTGGATGACCCGTAAGGCCAAACTGGATAGAGATGAGTTCATCCCGGTTACTGGCTTTGCCCCTGTAAATTCCTTTACTGGCCAGCAGACCAAAGACAATCGACTCCTGGCAAATATTGGAAAGGCCATATCTTGGGATGCTGTCTTTATTAATAAGGCCAAAGGAAAGGCGCTGGGTCTCAAGGATGGAGATCTGGTTAAAATCTGGAATCCAGACAATAAGCTGGTTCAGTACGCTACAGTCAGGCTCAGTGAGTTAGTACATCCTGATGCCATGTTTAGTTTTTACACAGTGGGCCCAGGTGCCTTTAGGCAGCTGAATAACTTCTATGGCCATGCGCCGAAATACGGCTTCAACCCAAATCACTCAGCTCCATTCCATTTTGCTCCGTTGACAGGCGGGCATGCGGCGCATGATTACATTATAAAGATAAGGAGGGCGTAATGTCTGTTTATTCAATATGTTATGACTCTCAGGCGTGTGTGCGCTGCTTTACCTGTGTGGTTCAATGCAGTGTCGAGAATAGATTGAGGTTACAAAGAGAGGGCAAGACTGCCATGGAATTAGGGGTAAATGAGGCACTACCCCAGTTAAATTACATTTACCCCAGGCAGAGGGAGTTCGGAACTTATCCCAATGCCTATCAGATTACTGAGCTCCATCACTGCATGCATTGCGAAAATTCTCCGTGTGCCAGGAACTGCCCGTCTAAAGCTATTGAAGTGCGAAAGGGCGGTCAGGTAGTTATTCACCAGGATCGGTGCGTAGGATGCCGTACCTGTCAGGATGCATGTCCCTTTGGAGTTCCTGTCTACGACCGGGCAACAAACAAGTCCTATAAGTGCATTATGTGCTATGACCGTGTGGAATCAGGCCTTAAGCCTGCCTGTGTGTCAGGTTGTATTGCAGGAGGCCTTTTTAGCGGCCCCAGGGAAGAAGTGGTTGCTGAGGCAAAGGAAAGGGCAAAGTTCTACACTAAACGTTTTGGCAAGGAATATATTGTCTACGGCGCAGAGAAGTTGAACGACTATGTTGGAACTACTCGTTGGTTGACCATAGTGCCAGCAGCTGAAGCTGAAAAATATGGGCTTCCAAAGGATCCAGTGGTAGGCAGCATGGTCTTACGCGAACTCTGCAAGAATTTTGGTATAGGGGCATCAGCCGCTGTGGCTATAGGAGCTGGTGCGCATTTCCTTTACTGGTTATCAAAACGCAAAGAAGTTCTTGCATCCAAGGACAAGGAGGATGGCAATGAATAAGACATATACTGCCTTTACACCGTTTCAGATGTTCTATCACAGGACCATCATTACTCTTATGTTCTTTTTCATCCTAACAGGGCTACCAATATTGTCTTCGAGTTTTCATTGGATTGCTTACTGTTTCGGTTATCCCTTTGACTTTGTCACTGGGCAAAATAGCAATATGTTGGCCTCTGGCATTCAGGTCTGTAGAATAATACACAGAGTGGCTGCCCTCTTGTTCTTGATATTCACTGTGCC
>NZ_MAGO01000019.1 GCF_001687335.1 Dissulfuribacter thermophilus
TGCACCACCTCGCACAAAAGGATTAGACACTGCCGCTTCAGCGTCCCTATCTGTTTTTGCATAGGCCATAGCACCGACCTTGGTTGCTCTCGCATCGCCAATATCAAGAGATACGGTCTCCCCCATATAGGCACCGACATGAAACACCTTGTTAGTGAAACTTCCGTCAAGAAGCTTCATACCATTATAGACAGTGTTTTCACCTATCATTTGAAGCTCTTCGAGGAGTTTCTCGATGTCTGCCTGAATTGCCTGACGTGATGCAGAGTTTTGCCCATCAGATGCTGCTTGAACGGCTTTCGTACGAATAGTGTTCACGATATTAACCGCCTCTTCAAGAGCACCGTCAGCAATTTGGATAATGTTCACGCCATCGTTGGCGTTAGCTATTGCCTGTGCAATTCCTGTATGCTGTGCCCTAAGGTTATCCGCAATAGCAAGACCAGAAGCGTCATCAGCGGCCCTATTGATCCTCAAGCCGCTTGACAGGCGTTCGAGAGATTTGCCCAAAAGACTGTCTGTTTTTTTGAGATTATTGTGACCTATCAAGGCCTGAATATTTGTGTTAATCCGAAGTCCCATAACTAATTCCTCCTTGAATCATTTAATTAAATCTAGGCATCCTTGCCCTTTTAAAAAAATGTATCTCAACAATATATTGTTACTCTATCACCTCCTTCCTTTTGTCGTCCTGTAACGGTATCGGACAAAGCACTCTTCAACTTTAATTTTTTTTACATGCTGAATAGGCTATATGGGCGGCCTCTTTAAGCCCCAAAGCCATATAACAATCCCCTATTTCTCGCAATATTTCTTTTCTATAAGGAAAATGAATAAATAATTTCTCAAATGCAGTAATAGCATCCTCATATCTAGCCATTCTTTTATAAATCAGCCCAAGCTGTTCGTATAGATCAAACAAATTTTTATCTTTTTTTATAGCCTGGCTAAGATATCTAGCAGCATCAGCCCATTTTTCTAACCGTAGAAAGCATTCAGCCAACATCACATCAGGTCTTGGATCATTAGGGGCAAGAGAACCTATTTGGATAAGTATTTTCTCTGCTTCTGATATTTTATTATCTGCAATCAATGTAGAACTTAATAATATTAATATCTCTATATTATGGGGATGTTGTTTTTTCAAAAACATCAAAGCCTTTTGAGCTGTTTCTATTTCTGACTCTCCGATTTGCCTAATTTTTTCCAGAGCCTCATTTAAATTCATTCTGAATAGCTTAATAAAAAAATCTTTCTTTTCTTTGCTTTGGAATATATAATCTTCAACCTGTCTTTTCATTTTTTTTGCGGTATTATCATTGGGGTATAAGGTCAAGACTTCGTTAATATTTTTCAAGGCCCATGTAATTTTGCCTAATCCACTATCATCACGCCGTTGGAATTCTATATATTCTTTGGCCTCTTTTAAAAGTCTTTCTGGATATTTAATTTCCTCCTGTAAAAGATTAAATATTTCCGTATTACTAGGGTCAAGAGAATAAGCTTTTTTTAGAAATTTTAAGGCCTTAGTATGCATACGATAGAAACCATATATTTTTCCTAGTATACTTAATATATATGGATTTTCGGGATCAAGGGTTGAAGCGATAGTAAGATAGCACTCTGCCCGTGATAGATCTTTTTTATCAGCTAGGAGTTGCCCAATCTTAAAGAAAAGAGCTGCTTTTTCCCTATCGCCTTTTTTTTCTTTTAATTTCTTATCAAGAGAGTGTTCAAGAGAAAATACCTCAAACATCCACTGAAAATAATCTTCCAACCTGGAAATTGCATTAAGTCTAGTCTGAAATGACTGTTGTATCATCTCCATTTCCAAAGCCACTTTTTCCAACTTATCACTATCACCATCCCGATCTTTTATCTTAAATTCAGCCTCTTTGACAAATAAATCAATATTTTCAGATTCAATCAATTGAATAGCATTAGCTAATGGGCCTGGAAATGTTCCATATTTTTCGTAAAATCTAAGCGCCTTACTGACGTATTGTTTTATTTTTTTTTGCGTATTTTTTCTTTTTTTATTTTTCGAATTACAGTAGAATATAGCTTGTCTTGCTGCTTTTATGCCTTCTTGATAATGCTCTCTAAGTACGTTAATTTTTTTTATCTCCTGACCTAAATACCCTATTAATTTAGAATAAGTTGGCTTGGGACTCTCATAATATGCTTTAACAATTTTATTTTTTGCATTCAGCTCGCAATCTGCATATTTCAACAAAATCTTTGCAAGAGAGGCTTCCACAGTACCTGAAATTTTTAATCCTTTGCTAGCATTAACAAATAAAATATCACTTTTTTTTATTAATCTCTCAATTACTTCACGTTGGGCGATAAGTTGCACAGAGGTTGGAACTTGCTGTCCGGTTACAGATTCAACCCAATGCAAATTTTCTAGGTCTATATCTAACGGAAGAGTCATTCCTTTAGCATGCGATTCAAAATCGACATATGCCAAATCAAAACCTACGAATATTATTGGATCAAGCCCCATAATCATAGCTACATGAAGAGCAAGATGAGCAACTGCGTTCATTTCAACTGTATGTGCCAGCCCCCCCCATTGATCTCTTAAATCATGAACTAACGGGATATCGATAGAATCAAAAAATTTGATAGGAGATTTATAAGTTTTAACAGTCATGTAACCACATGGAAGTACATAAGCCAATGGTACGTCTTCGGTTTCATCCAAAATAGGCCGAAATTTTTCATATGAAATAGGATGATAATCCACACTAGCCACAATATCTGGTTTAATTCCATATCTTACCAAGGGAGGTAGACTAGAATCGACTGCTAAAGTTACAATTTTATTTTTAAATTCCTTTAATATTGGCAAAGAGGTATTAAGCGAAGGCCCAGCTCCTATAACAACCCCAGGCTGTCCCTTAAACAGGTCTTTTAATGCAGCAAGATTGGCCGAATGAATAGCAGTAGTAAAATTCAGCATGGAATTTTCAAACATTATTTTCCCGACATTACGAGTTGTTCTTACTTCACAAAGAACAGACTCGCAAACATCCTGAACTCTTCTCTGAATATCGAGACAATATTCTGGAAAAAGCTGCCTGATTGGTTCATAAATCGTTATTTTAGGAGGGGTTAATAATAGAGATGTAATATGTTCGTTGACTATATCTGTAAAGTCAACAGAATCTCCCAAAAGAATTGCAACATTATCAGCCCTGATCAATTCTTCAATATCCAAGTAATTGAGCGCTACATAAAAAATTTCTGGACTTTTTTCAAAAATTATTAGCTTATAAAAAGGCAGACCTCGTCTCAAAACTTCCTTTGGGAGATAACCCAATCCAAAACCAATAAGAAACCTTAGTTCCCCAGGACACAATTCCATTGTATCAACAATATTTTTAGCTTCCAATTCAGGGTCATCTGGTGAATGAAGCCAAATGCTGTTATTAGGTTGCAATATTTTAGCAACAGGTTTTCCCGTTGCGGACAATGCCATCTCAATTCTTAATGCATCGTCTACAAATCGTTGCTCAATAAATTTTTTTATCATTTTAAAAAGTAATGGCCTTTTATCTTGACATGCCTTAATATTTTTCTCCCAATATGGACCTTTATTGATCATTTATATTTCCTCTAATATTATACATTATGAAAATTAGCCTTTTGCTATCCATTTTTTAATGGAGAACTAACTTTTTTAGGTTTAATACTTGATAGTACATCAAACATTTATTTTAAAAAGCTGTTAGCCATACTCACCACCAATATCATCTAGGAAAAACATAATAATACATTCATAATTTATATCCTCAGAATAAATCATCAACCTCTAGATAACTTATCTACTTAAACTCATAATATTTCAAAATCATATCTTGCTCTAATTCTATAGGACTTAATAGATATCTTTAACGATACTGGTATTCTAAATGACAATATTCTATAACACAACGTGCAAGTTTGTAATCTTTTTCAGTATCTATATCGATGACAATCTTGTCATGCAGCCAGGGTTTGATGTAGGTACCGCCCCAAGTTCTGTACATCTGAGGGAATCCTTTGTTATCACGATTTGCACGTTCCATACTTTCCACAAAAAAATCTGCTCTGGTAAGGCATGTATGACCATCATGGATCATATATTGGTCTAGATCCTGCCGCCTAAAAGCCTCCTCTCTCCACACAGGAAGCCTTTTTTCTGTAAGCTTCACCATCCACGCTGGATTATATTTCTCTACCCTTTGAAAGGTCAAAACTCCCTTGAATTCAGTATTCTCTTCGAGAAAAAAAAGTGGTTCCATAATAAGTTCATTATACCTTATAGGTATGTTCCCGTATAATAGCGAAATATAATCATAGGCTCCTACCCCCATTCGTTTAAGTGCATCCAAGACTACCTCATCAATAGGAGCAGTATCGCTTGCCAGATCCTTGTCTCGTTCAATAAAGAGTGCTCCATATCTTTTGGCAATTTCCTTGAGTTCAATGATATCACTTGAAACAACTACTGTATGATCAACACCATGAAATCTTATAGATGTTGCCCAGCAAATCACATGCTCCACTACCGGCATACCTGCTATTGGCAGCATACACTTTGACGGAAGGCCCTTGCTCCCCTTTCTGGCTACAATTACAGATAACATTCGGATATCTTTCATATTTTTCCTTTCAAAAGAGATCTATTGCCCCGTGCTGTGCCCTATGTACCCTGTCTTCTGGCGACAGTTGAAAGTATTCTTCTGCCAGATCTCCATACAGGGCCCTGATCCTCTTCTCCATTTCCTCCTGCGATAATGGTTCATAATGTTTGTCTACTTCCTCCACCATCTCGTGCCATTTATTTTTTAGTTCTTCATCTGAAAAACTATCAGTTAAATTAATAACAAAATCTCTGGCGTCCCCGAGTTTCATTACAAAATCGTGGAGTCCCTTCCTGGTGATCCTTCCTGTTTCAAGAGCGAATTCAAATAGTTCTGTACCGGGGTAAGGAGTAGCAAACATAAGGGATCTGAGATGAAGATTATTGCGTTTGCAAAACTCCACGGTCTCTTTGCAGCTTTCAGCATCTTCTCCTGGCATTCCAAGAATAAATGATACAGGTACAGGGAGTCCGTATTTTCTGTTGAGCTGTACTGCGCGCTCCATTTGTTCTATAGTAATTGCCTTTCGCATACTTTTAAGCATTCTTGGAGAACCAGATTCAAATCCATAAGAAACGGAGCAACAACCGGATTCCCTAACAGTCTTTATTATTTCCTCGTCAACAAGATTAGCTCTTCCCGTACAGGACCACCTTATATCTGGGAAATGCCTGTTCCTTGTCTCACAGAACTCAAACAGTCTTGCTTTTATGGCCATGAATTCATCATCCTGAAAGGATACGAATTGAACTCCATACTTCCTCTTTAAGTACATAATTACGTCTTTAATAAACTCAACAGAGTGTCCTCTAAACCTTCTTCCCCAGGGCTGATAACAAAATGTGCAGTGAAATGGACATCCACGGCTTGAAATAAAATCTATGTCCCTTCCAAAGCCGATTATGTGGTTTTTAAGGTATATCTCCATAGGTAAAAGATCATATGCTGGCATGTCACTTTCTATATCAAGATCCTGAATCAACGGCCTTGATGCTGTTTTAACCAACCTTCCATCCCTGGCTTTGAATGTAATTCCTTTAACATTAGAAAGATCTGCTTCAATATCGTCTTTCAATAGCTCCACCAACTCCACTACAGTATGTTCACCCTCGCCGTTACAAACTATATCTACATTGGAATGTTGTAACAAAAGCTCTGGCACAGACATTGCCGCACTTCCACCAGCCAATATAATGGCCCTTGGATTTATGGCTTTAATGATATTAGATAATCTTATCAAACGGTTATAGACTGGAATAAGTCCACCTGTAATGACTAAATCGAACTCAAGACTGCGAAGTAATGAGACAAGCTCATTTTCCGTAAATCTATGTGCATTCCAATCAATGAAATGGATAGTTAAGTCCCTAAACCTTTTGCGTATGATATTGGCAATTATAGCAAGGCCATGAGGGATGTGCCTTGGTTTGTCTCTTGTTCTTATAGGAGGATTTATTAATACTATTTTCATATCTTATTTAAATCATAAAAATTCTTCTTCAAAATACCATTTAATGGGTACTCTTTTAAAATTTTCATTATCCTAGCTGATGTATTGCCATCCCCATAAGGATTCTCAACTCTATTTAATACGGCCTTGAATTCATTAGAAAACACCTTGACAATCGCGTCTTTAATGGATCCCTTCATGGGTCGGCAATCAATAACACTTTCAGCCTTTATTCGCCCCTTCTGCCTGTTGCCTATGTTAATGGTAGCGGTTCTAAGGGAAGGAGCCTCTATTATGCCGCTTGATGAATTACCAACTACTGCATCAACATGCTTAAGTGTTGAAAGATATAATAACTGACCAAGATTTGCGAAAAAGACAGCTCTATTACTATATTTAAAGCAGAAATCCCGTATCATGGCGTTGATTGCCATTCCATCATGATCTGCGTTGGCGGCAGTAAAGATGATGCCAAGTTCAGGCAGTTCTTCCAGAGCTCCCAGGAGTTCACGAACATACTGTGTTGATTTTCCAGGCTCCAGGGTTACTGGATGAAACGTGACAAGTACGTTTTTGTCTCGAAAACTCCAGCCAAGCTCTTTTTCGATCTGAGAACGGGACAAAAGATTGAGCCTGTTCAAATTATCAAGCCCAAGGGCTCCCACATTAAAGACCCTACTGGGATCTTCGCCGAGCTGAATGACTCTTCTCCTATAAGACTCAGTCGAAGTAAAATGCAGATGACTCATTTTTGTAATTGAATGCCGGATTGCATCATCTATTGCTCCTTCGGTCAATTCTCCTCCATGAATATGAGCAATAGGTATATTCAAACACATTGCTGATGTTGCAGCAGCAAATGTCTCAAATCTGTCCCCAAGAAGAACTATTATGTCTGGATCTAGATCAACTAATGCATCAGCAAGGCCCATGATTCCAACTCCAATTGATTTAGCAACACCAACACCAGTATCACTGGAGAGCATCATTTCTACCTTTTTATCTATTTTAAAATCACGGCTAATCACCCTATATGTAAGGCCAAATTCCGGAGAAAGATGCATTCCAGTTACCACCAGTTGTAACTGGAGAGAAGCGTCCGACTCTATCTCTCTTAACAGCCAATAAAGAAGACCATATTCTGCCCTAGAACCTGTAATCACACATATTTTTCGTTTCATATTCCATCATTAATCAATGCCCTTAATGCCAATTATCTTGATTAAGGCCTCCTGGTAGTCCTTCCACTGGCCAATATCGAACCAGCTTCCGCTAGCGGGAAAAACGCCAACACTTCCATTGTATTGCCTTTGGACCCTAGTAATAAGCTCTGGCATCTCAATGGCCTGACCATCTTGAATGAAGTCAAGCACTTCTGGCTCCAAAATGTAAACTCCTGCGCTGATCAAATAGGTCATTTCTGGTTTTTCATTTATATGTTTTAGTACTCCATTACTGATCTCAAGCACTCCATATGGTATCTGCATGTGCTTGGGGACAGCTATTATTGTCATGATATTTCCTTTTCTTTTGTGATGTTCCACTATCTCAGAAAAATCTTCTTCAAGAACCACGTCACAATTCGTCACTACAAAGGTCTTATCAAGTTCTTTGCGCAATAACTGAAGTGGTCCAGCAGTGCCAAGGGGATTATCTTCCTCCACAAATCCAACGTCATAGTCTTTGTTAATACCTGCAAAATAGTTTTTTATTGTATTTTTTTTATAATTAAGCGTTACCCAAAATTCTTTAAAACCATGTTGTGCAAAATTGTCCATAATCCATTCTATCATGGGGCGATCACCAAAGGGTATGAGCGGTTTAGGAAGAATTTTGGTAAATGGATCGAGCCTCGTTCCCTTGCCTCCTGCCATAATGACAACTGGCTCTTGTCTGACTGGGACTTCAACAGGCTCATCAATAAGGAAATCCTGCCAAGTTATTACATCTACGATCTGCCTTGTTTTATCCAATACTGGGATATACCGAATATTCTCCTGTTTCATGAGTCCAAGAGCCTCTTTTTTTTTCACAGGTTCAATACATGCCACTGGATCAGAAGTCATAATCTCCTCTAGATGAACATCAAAACTCATTCCTGCAGCTATACTTCTACGTATGTCACCATCACTTACCACTCCAAGAAGACGTTCCTCTCCGTCCACAATAAGCAAAAACTGATGTCCTTTTTCATTCAGGAGTTTCATGCCATCCCTTATGGTGGCTTCAGGTGAGATGAAGATTTCTTTAAACCATTTTGGTCTTTTTACCGTCATCTGCCCCCCCTTTCCCCGTGTAAATGCACTTGGCTGGAACACCTACCACAGTTGAATTCGAGGGCACATCTTCAATGACTACGCTTCCAGCACCAACAATAGCATTTTTCCCTATTGTGATCCCCTGTATAATCCTAGAGCCAAGTCCTATGAAAACATTCTCACCAATCGTGACTTGTCCGCCAACGACAGTCCCCGGAGCGATATGACTATGATCTCCCACTGAACAGTCATGCTCAATAATTGTCCCAGTATTAATGATGCAATTGTTCCCAATAATCACACCACAGTTAACAATGCATCCATCAAAAATCATGCTCCCCTGACCCACTCGTACATTTTCGCTTAAAATTGCCCTATCTGATATGATTGTTGCAAATTTCATGTTTGCCTTTCTAGCTATCTCAAACAACTCCACTCTCTTTTTATCCCTCTGCCTATCACCTATTGAACCAATGGCAACCAACGCCTTCATTCCATATTTGGCAAACTTCTCCAGCTCTCTATCAGTCCCTACTACTGGTATTCCGTTAATTTCCAGCCCCTTTCTGATTTCCAAATCAATAATTCCATATACTGAAAGCCTCAGACGCCTGAGTATAGGTAGAAGGCTTCTCAAATGCCCTCCACCTCCAATCACCAAGAGTTGATATTCAAAATTCATACCATCCTTTTACCAACTAATATTTTCTTGAGAATATTTGCCGCAAAATGCGCATCGTCCTCTGAATTCACGGTAGAGGACGGCAGACATATACCCTGTTCATAAATTTCGTGGGCTACTTTGCAGGGCTTCCTTACAAACTTTTGTAGATATTTCTGCCGATCTAGTGGGAAAAAAATGCGTCTAGTAGGAATTCCATGGACCATCATTTGTTCCTGTATAGTATGGACTTTACTGCAAACAGGAAGCTTAACAGTGGTCAGCCACCAAACTGGTGAAGATCCATTGTTAGGTTCCTGAAATGTCAAAACATCCTCTAATATCTCCTTGTAAATTGACCTAAAGGCAATTTTCTTATTGAGAAAAGTCTCCAGACGTTTTAACTGTGCAAGTCCTATAGCTGCACCTATATTGGTCATCCTGTAATTAAATCCTATCTCATCGTGGATATATTCAGGACCGTTTACTTTCGCTTGATTGGCCAGATGATGAATATGGTCAAGTCTTTTCTCATCGTTTCCCAAGACCATCCCTCCAAGACCTGTAGTCATCATCTTGTTGCCATTAAAACTCAAACACCCAAGATCGCCAATTGTGCCAACAAAACTTCCTCCAAACCTGGCACCCAAGGCCTCTGTGGCATCTTCTATCAGATAAAGACTGTAGGCATTGGCGATCTCTTTCAGTCGCTTCATATCGCACGGCAC
>NZ_MAGO01000020.1 GCF_001687335.1 Dissulfuribacter thermophilus
CCCTAAGACATTTGCAGTTTTTATCAATTTTTTGCTGAGATAAAAAGAAGTTGGACAAAAAAATATACTCATAATCCGGGATAATTTTCTGCCATCTCTTCTTAGTTTTCAAAAAAACAAGATGAAACTGGCTTTGGTAGTAAAGTGAGGGCTTGTATCATCAGACAGGGCCATGAAGATGACATTCTATCGACAACACTGAGCGATTTTCCTGCTGGAAACTATTCCTCTAGAATAGGCATACACAATAATTTTGAGCAGGATAGCAGGACCCTAGGCAGGCGCACCCACTTCATCATTCTTATAGCGCTGTCTGAATACAGAAAGGTCTACTTCATTATCAATCAAATAATGAAGTACATATTCAAAGGTACTTGGAAAGAATCTGTTTCCCGAAATGTATAGGAATAAACTTGCCTTAGAAACACGCCATCAGTCAATCCTTTACCTAATGTCATTAACCGTTTTATGTCACACCTCCTAGAAAAAATAGCTGTAATGTGGCGCTTAAGGATTTTTCTACAGCCTCAACGACACGCATAAGCGGCGCCAAACATGCGGGGCACAAACTTTAAAGATTACGATGTCTGAAATGCAGGGCAACGACTGTGAAAAATCGTAACGCTGTTTGGCGTCCGGCTTAATGCGATGGTTCGGCATGCTTTAAATCACTGAGTCAACTCTATTCCACCGTCTAGAAAACCAGCTCTACTAAGCTCTTAAAGAATTCATCGATTGCCTTCTTATCAAATACAAACGCTACATCTGGGAACTCTAGTCCCGTCTGAGATATGAATGTAGCCCACCGCTTATCCAAGAGGACAAGATCACAATAAGATACGGGGACGATCGAGTGAAAAAAGTCGTGCCATTCATTTGAGTTCATTTGCATCTTTTCATTCTGAAGAACGAAGTTGAACGCGAGTTGAAATAGTTCACGAGTTGGTCTTTCGTATCTCTTTCCCTTCTTGCGTGTCGCCTTTGCTCTCTCTTTAGATTGCGACATGTCCTTAGGATCGAAACGCACACGACTCAAAAATTTCTCCATTCTGCCGGCGAATTGATCCCAGCTTTCCTTCATCTGATCCCCAGAGCTATTGTCGAGGACAGTGCGTATTACATCGCTCATAGTCCAGGACTCAGGCCAATTCTGAGCAAACAAGTAGTCCCGAATCAGCCCAATTTCCTGGGACGGATTCTCGTGAACCTCTCCACGCAGAATGCCATTTTCGCGTGTAATAACGTCCATGAAATTTGTGTTAATGAAGCCTGCATCAATTGAATCAATCATGTCCAAAATCGCCGAGATCTGTTGGCGGTCGGCTTGTTTCATCAGTTCTACTAGGTTGGACACAGATAATCGTAGCGTCCCTTTCCTGGCCTTCATAGTGCTCACAAATCTATCTCTGCGGAAAGCATCCAAAGCGATGTCGTTAAGAGCCCAATTGTCGAGGTATACAATAGGCCGTCCAAACGACTCTACAAGCAACACCCTGCCATCATCTAGTTGATGCCTGACGAACATCTCTTTCTCTTTTCGCCGAACGACCAAGGGTCATTTGCCGACATGGAGCAAGGCCAAAGGCCGCAGCGAAATGGCGGTCAAGTGCCCCCGCTTGTTAGCGCAATAATTTATTGATTTTTTAGACCGTTTATGCTGTTTGATAAACACTTGTTTCCACCAATGGCTCTATAGTCTTCCATCCTTCTGTCTCTTGGGTTGCAATCCATAAATCATAGTTTCTCTGCAGATTTAGCCAAAACTCAGGGCTAGTATTAAATGCACGAGACAATTTTAATGCCATTTCAGGTGTAACTGATGCCTTTTCATTAATAATTTTTGATAGAGTTTTGCGAGAAACTCCTAATACTTCCGACAGATAAGTTATGGTTATACCTAATGGCTCAATATAATCTTCTTTTAAAATTTGACCTGGATGAGTAGGTTTTCTTTTTATTATTTTCATGGCTTATATCTCCTAATGATAATCAAGATAATCAACATCAAAAACTTGGCCTTTTTCAAATCTAAATATAATTCGCCAATTACCAGAAACAGAAATTGAATACATACCCTTAAGATTGCCTGAGAGTTGATGAAAATTAGAACCAGGATAATTAAAATCTCTTAATTCACTTGCAGCATGTAATCTGTCCAAAATTTTCCCCAATTTATTTGCATGATCTGGAATTATGCCTTTTTTAGAACCATTATAGAAAAAATTCTCTAATCCCTTATGTCTAAACGATTTTATCATATATACATGTAACCATTCAGGTTACAAAATACAAGAAAGAATTTTATTTCTATTTTTTTCGCCCATTTCCTATCCGTGTGCCATCTCCATTTTCAGTTCAAATCATCTCAAATAATATGCACTAACGACATGGGTCACTTGCCGACATGAAGCAAGGCCGAAGGCCGCAGCGGAATGGCGGTCAAGTGCACCCGCTTGGTACGCCCGGCATGGGCATGGGGTCATGGGGTGAAAGTCCCCTGTAGCTGAGCCACTGTTAAGCATAAGCTTAGCATTAACTACTAGCTGATGGCAAGGGCGTCACCGTGAGGTGAGGTCTGGAGGAAGCCTGAGTGCAAAACTGCGAGCCGAGGAACAGGAACTGCATAAAAGGCCGAACACCCTGGGGTGAGTCAGCCAATGATGACAAAACCCTGTGGCTCAAGGGACACGGTAGATGCAGCGGTTGCGCAGTGAAAGTCCATGCTCTTATCCGGGGAGGCCTGTGTCCAGGGCTGATGATCTGGTTGCTCATTAGTGATATTCCGGGTTTTGGGGGCACCGGTTACCATGACTCCAGGCACTTTCAGGGAGTCTCTGCCTGAAAAGTGAGGTCGAAAAACAGGAGACAGGCAAATGGGCGCCCTTCAGCGCCTTGTGGAGCAAGCCGGAAGGTAAGGGCACAGGAGTCAGCAGAGGTCATAGTAGCCAAAGGCCTGGGGTAATGCCCAGGACATGGTGAAGGACTGAAGGTAATGATACAGGGAGGAGACATGACGAACTCTAGCACATCAAAGAAGCAGCCCAGCAGAGGTGATGATGGGTGTTACGTTATGAAACCAGCCCTGGGAGCTACTTTATTCGAGCTTCTCGGTTCCATAAATTTAAAGGATGCCTGGAAGCGAGTTAAGGCCAATAAAGGAGCGCCTGGAATAGATGGAATTACAATCCAGGAATATCCGCAGTGGATAAACCAACATTGGCCACGTATCCAGCAGGAACTCATAGATGGTTCCTACAAACCACCACCTGTGAGAAGGGTCATGATCCCAAAACCTGATGGAGGCAAACGTCCTCTGGGTATCCCTACAGTAATGGATAGGGTTATCCAGCAGGGCCTACTCCAGATCATGACGCCTGTATTTGAATCTAGCTTTTCAGAATCAAGCTATGGATTTCGTCCTAACCGTTCAGCCCATGATGCAGTAAGGCAGATGAAGGAGTATGTGAAACAAGGCTATAACGTAGTGGTAGATATGGACATCTCGAATTTCTTCGAAAATGTTGACCATGATGCATCTTGTGGCCAAGAAGCTAAAGGACAAGGCCATACTGAGGCTGATTGGCCGGTATCTTAGAGCAGGAGTCATGATTGGGAAGAAATTCCACCCCACTATTAAAGGAACTCCCCAATGAGGACCTCTTTCGCCACTTTTGGCCAATATATATCTCGATGTCCTTGATAAGGAACTAGAGAGAAGGGGCCACAAGTTCGTCCGATATGCCGATGACTGTGTGGTCATGGTGAAGAGCGTGCGGGCAGGAGAAAGAGCCCTTGAAAGCCTTGGTAGGTTCCTCCAAAAGAGACTCAAGCTGGAGCTAAACCAGAAAAAGAGCCGAGTGGTGTCAGTGAATCAATGTAAGTTCCTGGGATTTTCTTCCAGTACAAAGTTCGTAAGCTGACGGGTAGGAATTGGAGAGTCTCCATGGAGTATCGACTCAAGAAGCTAAACGAGTTCCTTCGGGGATGGTGTCACTATTACAGCATATCTGATTACTACAGGCCGATTCCCAGGCTAGACGAGTGGATACGAAGACGAGTCAGGATGTGCTTTTGGAAAGAATGGAAAACGCCACGAAACCGGGTAAAGAGTCTCTTGAAGCTGGGATGCAATCTAGCCCAGGCCAAAAAGACCGGGGCAAGCTCCAAAGGGTACTGGCGTTTGGCCAGGACATTGGCCACTCAATCAGGCATGACGAATAGCTGGCTGAAAGAACTTGGCCTAATATCCGTCAGGGATATCTGGCTAAAGAGGTCCAAGGATACGCTTAAGGTAGCTCTCGCTCCGTCATTGCCAACCGCCCAGTGCGGATCCGCACGCTGGATGGTGTGGGGAGGGCGGGGGAAAACCCCGCCTTTACCCGATTTATATTATATTATTCTTCTTTTTTTTGTTTGTAGTAGAGATGAGATAGGTGTAAATATACCTAAAGCTATTCCTGATGAGCTCATCATTATTTGTCCAGTAAGAAATCGCTTTTCATTTTTTATATGTGCTTCAAAAAAAGGTACTTTTTCAGTTTTAGGTTGAAAGCGAAACTGGGCTATTTCTGAAAAATTTTGTTTAATGAGGATATTAATAATATTTCTATGGAGCCCAAAAAAGTAGTAATTATCACTTCTTGTATTTTTAAAGATTACGCCAATATAGTCTTTATTAGGTAAAGGAGTTCTATGTAAATCTAAAGAAATTGGGAAGTCAAAAACCTTGCCTCTAGAATTTATTAATGGAATACTATTTAACTTTTTTATTTGATCTGCTTCTAATGCTTTTAATATCCTTAAACGATTTGCTAAAGCAATTAAAAAATGAGATTTAGAAAAAAGATTTAAAAGAGATAAATAAAAAAAGAGTCTTGATTGTATTCTTAGCTTAAAAGGATTTGTATATTGATTATCGGATTCTGGATCGAGTAATCTAAAGCGTGCCAACTCATCTTCTTGATTATAATAGGATACTATCACACCATATAAAATTTTTTCCCCATTAGATTCTAAATCACGCTGAGCCTTCTTCTTTTCTTCTATGCTTCTTTTTTGCCTAGATGGCTTAATCTTAGGATCTTTAAAAGTTCCTTTGCATTCTACTTCTATAATAGAATTACTATTAGAGGCAATATAAAAGTCTAAATCTTTATATTCATGAGTTACATTTTTAATTATCCAATCTGCATGTGTAAGGCCATGGATGTGACTAATTAACGACAAAGAACCTCCAACTGAGGTGGTCCCCCTTTTTTGACAGGTGGATTGTTCGCTTTCACTGTAAGGAGTAACAAGTAAAGCAGTGAAAGGAGACAAAAGATGGCAAGGAAGAAGTACACCTCAGAGTTCAAGGCCAAGGTTACTATGGCAGCCATTAAGAGAGAAGGAGACTACCAATCAGATAGCTTCGAGGTTTGGGGGTAATCCTGGTCAGGTGAGGCAGTGGAAAAGGCAGATGCTAGACAATGCCTCTGTGGTGTTTGACCACTCTCAGAGGAAAGAAAAAGAGCAGCAGGTTCTTCTGGACCAACTCTATCAGAAGATAGGACAGCTAAAGGTGGAACGGGATTTTTTAGCCAGAAAGTTCGGTCTTCTGTGAGCCAGAAGAAGAGAAAGGCCATGGTTGAACTGGACAATCAAGAGATCAGTCTTACCAAGCAATGTTTTTTACTCAGCATTAGCAGATGCTCTTTGTACTATAAACCCAAGCCCTGATGAAAGCCATTGACGAACAATATCTTAAAACACCTTATTACGGGAGAAGACGAATGCGTCATGCCCTTAAAAAGAGGGGATACTAAGTAAGTGAAAAGAAGGTCAGGCGCCTCATGCAGCTCATGGGATTAAGGGCAATAGCTCCTGGTCCCTTTACCAGCACCAAGGCTCCTGAGCACAAGGTCTATCCCTATATGCTTAGGGATTTAAAGATAACCAGGTCCAACCAGGTCTGGAGTTCGGATATCACCTATATCCCGGTTATGGGCAATTTTATGTATCTCTGTGCAATTATAGACTGGTACAGCCGTAAGGTAGTAGCCTGGAGCCTGTCGACTACCCTTGATGCCGAGTTTTGTGTTTCCTGCCTGGAAAGGGCCATAGCTCGATATGGGGCTCCTGAGATATTCAATTCGGATCAGGGGAGTCAATTTACCAGTGAAGAGTTCATAAAGATACTGGAGAAAAACAAAATCCGGATTAGCATGGATGGGCGTGGCAGATTCCTGGACAATATTATCATTGAGAGGCTTTGGCGTTCGCTGAAGTATGAACTTATCTATATTCAGGAGTTTGTCTCAGTGCCTGAACTCCGTAAAGGGTTTATGACTTGGTTCGAATCTTATAACAAAGAGAGATTTCATCAGGCTCTTGGTTATCAGACCCCTGATGAGATCTATGAGCTAGATAAGGCAGCATGATAACACCAGCAAAGGAAGCGAACATAAAATCACAAAAGTGCTGTACAAAAAATGGGTACCACTTCATATCTCGTTTGCCATAAATTATCGTATTTTCTTAGGTTAGTGCTCAAAATCACCTGCTTTTTTCCCAGAGTGAAGCAGAGGGAAAAAGTCAGCTGGATTGTTTTCTTAGATGTTTTTTTATAATTATTAAATCTTACTTATTTGG
>NZ_MAGO01000021.1 GCF_001687335.1 Dissulfuribacter thermophilus
CCTAAATCCTGCAATTGGCGAGTTTGCCCCAGATTTGAGGCGCGAGGGGCGAAGGCGTACTTTGGTACGTCGAGCCCCGAGCAACAAAGAAGATTGGGCAAAATCGCCAATCCCGAAGGGCGGCAAAAGGGGGCAAAATCAAATGGGTTCCATACTCACCAAAACAGTGAAGATTAAAGCTATGGTTTTTGTCAAGCAACTGGATGATATAATGTTTAAAAAACAATTTTGCCCCCTTTTGCCGTGCAGGATTTAGGGATGAATTGCCTGAGAAACTGGTCTGTCTGAGCCATTTCTTCCAAGATGCTCCGTGCCCTTGGGCTAAGGCGTTCAATGCCCCATTTAACACGTCTTAGGACTTCTTCTTTTGGTTCTCGTTTTGCATAGAGTGGCAGATTCACGTGGAAGAAGGAAAGGGAATCTGCATCTTTTAAGAGGTCTGAATCAGGCGTTCCTCCAAATTCGTGGGCCAAAACCAGCTCATACACTCTTTTTAAAATATAATTAGGTAAATTGCACTTTAATAGGACAGCTCGAAGGAGCCTGGCACTGTTTTGGGAATGTGCTTTTTTAAAGGCATCATAGGAGCTGAAGTTTTGTCTTTCAACCTTTATGCCCCTAGGAAAGGCCCTTTCTATATCATGGCCAAGGGCCGCAATTTGGAGGCTAATGTCCGCCTGAGGACAGAGTTTTAAAAGAATCTTCAATGTGTCCTCTGCGTGAATAGGGTCTTCAGGGACCTTTGATTTGGCTAAAATCCCCCTTATTTTTTTTAAAGCTTTTTGGATCGCGTGATTTAGGCTGTTCTCAGTTGCCACATCCTTCGAATATTCTCCGTATTCATTATGCCTGCAAGCATTATGAGGAGTTCTACTGGACGGTAAGATATACCCGAAAGAAATACTAAAAATATCCTTACATCCCTCCCCATACGAAAACGTTGCGTCTTGTTGTGTTTTTTCATCCATCCGTCGTATTTGTCTGCTGTATAGCTGTTAATAAGGGAACCTATCAAGGCCAAAATTCCAATGCCCCATCCAAGATTTCCAAGTGAGTGGTAGTTTGCAACGTGCCACGTTATTGCCGAGATCAAAAAGGCATCAGCATAACGATCAAGTACTGCGTCTAACCATGCCCCGTAGTCTGATTGTAGCCATTTGAGTCTGGCAATCTCTCCATCGCACCCATCTATTATACTCGCTAGCTGAGCCAGTATCGCCCCTGTTGCAAACCAGAGATAGGAATCTTTGGTCAGGAAAAAAGCTGCTGCTAGTGCCATACTAAAGCTTATTAAAGTAATTTGATTAGGGGTGATGGGTGTATTTACTAAAATGCTACTCAATCGAATGGATATGGGTCTGTTGAGCAGTCTTGATACAGGTCCATCATGTCCCTTTCCTCTTAAAAGTAGGAGTAGGGCCCTTTCCGCCCGTTTAAATGCACCCTTGTCGTCAAGATCGGCCCAAAAGCCCTTTGTTGTCTCAATTGCCCTTGCCTTTCCAGTATTTGCAAGAAATCCAACTATATCACTCAGACTAAGGGGGGTATGAGGGCTAAGTTCCTTTAATTCCTCAAAGACCTCTTTGGAACACACAAAAAGCCCTGTGTCGTAACCACTATAAACTTCAAGGTTTTTTCCGATTTTTTTTATCAAACCCTCTTGAATGATGACTTTTGTGGCATCGTTTTGATCTATTACTGCATTTTTAATCCTTTTATCTACCAATAACATCATGCCCCTTTTAGGGGGAGTTGCCCTTACAACTAGCTCTATCAGCTCTTTTTCAAAAATATGGTCGCACATTGATAGGACGAAATTATTTTTTAGGTTGGCCTGAGTAGCTGCAAGAAAAGAAGTACCATTTCCAGCTTCCCAATGTTTATTGAAGATGCATGTGATTGTGACCTGGTCAAGTTTTTGTTCTAAGGTTTTGAGGAAGTTTTCTACCTCGTCACTTTTGTAGCCAGTAATAATATAAAATTTCTTGATACCACAGGCATAAAGCCCCCTTATGGAGCGTTCTATAAGGGGCACCCCAAGAAATGGGGTGAGGGGCTTGGGGCGCCCCGAATTATTCAGTCTGCTTCCCCTGCCTGCAGCCAGGATTATAGCTGTATCTATTCCCTTAGTCTTAGTAGCCATGAGGCTAGGCCTCCATAAACTAAGCAGCTATGGCATCTTTACCGTTGATAGGCTCTGTTGATTTGCTGTAAAGCCTTCCATGGATAAAGTCTTCAGTCATTCGCCATGCTACGTCGTCAGGGTATTGTCTTGGAGGATGCTTCATGAAAAAGGCGCTAGGTCCTTCAACGACTCCTGCCTCATTTCTATCCATTGCCAGTTTACAGCACCTAATGGCGTCTATGGCAACTCCAGCAGAATTCGGAGAGTCTTCAACAGAAAGCCTTAGTTCCAAGTTCATTGGGACATCCCCAAAGAGTTTGCCTTCCATTCTTATGAAAGCAATCTTGTTGTCTTTTTGCCAGGGTACATAGTCACTTGGACCGATGTGAATGTTTTCCCAGTCCATGCGCTCAGCAAGTACCGATTGGACAGCCTCAGTCTTTGATTTCTTTTTTGATTTGAGTCTGGCCCTATTGAGCATGTTTAGGAAATCAGTATTTCCACCAGTATTTATTTGATAGGTGCGTTCTACTTTTACACCCCTCTTCTTAAAAAGATCTGCAATGGTTCTGTGGGTTATAGTTGCCCCGAGTGTGTGCCTTGATGTCGTCACCTACAATGGGCAGGCCTTTTTGCCTGAAACGTGCCTCCCATTCTGGATCAGATGCTATGAATACTGGCATGCAGTTTACAAAGCCAATCCCTGCCTTAAGGGCGCACTCTGCATAAAAGCGAACTGCCTTCTCTGAGCCAACTGGAAGGTAGTTAACCAGGATTTCCGCACCACTGTCTTTTAAGTGAGCAACTACCTCATCCATAGATGGTTCTTTTTCCTCTGCCAGGACAAAAGTATGAGATTCAGGATAATCTTTCATATGTGGTGAAAAACCATCTAAAACAGGTCCCATTTTTACCGTAACACCGGATTTTGGGATATCTTTGCAGAATACAGTGGTACAGTTTGGCGGGGCAAAGATGGCCTCATTAACGTCTTTTCCAACTTTTCTTTTGTCTATGTCAAATGCTGCTACAACTTCGAGATCGTGGGGAGCATATCCTCCGATCTCCCAATGCATAAGGCCAATGGCCTCATCTTTTTTTTCTGGAGTATAATAGTGAATGCCTTGGATTAGAGAACTGGCGCAATTTCCTATGCCTACGATTGCAAGTTTAACCTTCTTCACCTCAATCCCTCCTAATAACGAATTTATTTTTTAAAAAAGTAAAGAAGGTCTGCAGGCAGAGGAAAAAGCTAAAATAGTACCGGTAGAATTTGACATAGAATTATAAAAAAAATATGTAACAAAAAGACTGGTTGTCAAGACCTGTAATCCAGTTGTTCAGTTGCAATATTAAAGGTGAAAGAGGCCTTTTACACAAATTTTCAGGTATAATTTCTACTCTTTCGTATTATTACCTAATGTAACACGCGTCGCTTAAAATTCGGCCTTTTAATGATATGAAAGATTTTTTATGGCATTTACATTTGAAAAAAAAAATTGACTCTGTAAAATCTATCACAAAGGGTGGTGGCAGCATGAATTTGCGAGATTGGTGTTGATTGTTATATTCGTTAAATTAGAGAGGATAGATATGAACCTTATACGTTTCACACTAGCCACAACGATCGCCTTATTTATTCTCTTTTCCGCACCTCCAAAAATATATTCTGAATGCACAAAAAACAAACCTGCGACAGTCTTTCTCGGTGTAATTACGCTCCACCATCCACTGGTTATGTTTAAATATTATCAGCCTTTTGTAGATTATCTTAGCAAAAAAACTCCGTATAAGTTTGAACTGAAGATTAGCCAAGATTATGGGACTATTGTAAAGTATCTGGTTGATGGTACTATCGATGTGGCTATTCTTGGAGGTTTTACCTACTTGAAGGCCAGAAAAGAGGCAGGTGTGGTGCCTATTTTGGGGACATTGAATGCTGAAAAAAAGCCGCTTTGCCAGGCCATTTTTATTGCCAAGGAGGATAATAAAGAGATCAATACTATTCATGACATCAAGGGAAAAAGATTTGCCTTTGCTTCTGAATATTCTACTTCTGGAAATTTGGCCCCACTTTACTATCTTTATTCAAAAGAGGGGATAAGGCTTGAGGATCTCGCGGAGTATAGAAACCTCAAATATCACGATTCAGTAGCAAGAGAGGTACTTCGTGGCAATTTTGATGCAGGTGTGGTTCTAGGCTCAGTGGCCATGCAGTACAAGGGCATGGGTATAAAATTTATAGGCAAAACTGACCCGTTCCCCAGTTTTTTGATAGTAGCAAGGCCGGGAGCAGCTCCTGAAATGGTTCACAGTATAGAGAAGGCACTGCTCAGCCTTGATTACGACGATCCTGCATGCAGAAAGATAATGGATTCGTGGGATGTAAATATTAGACATGGTTTTACCAAGGTTTCTGATTCCGACTATGACGTGATTAGGAAAATGGTTTCTTATCTAAACAAAGAAGGCATAAGGTTAGGGGTTAAAAAGTGAAGTTTTTCCTGGGGGTACAGGCCAAGTTTATTCTTCTAACTTCGCTGTGTATCTTTTTGTTTGCAGGCTTTTGGGGTTATCTAATCATAAAAAGAGAGGGCAAACTCTATACCGAGGATACAATTAACCAGGCCAGGATTATTGCCGAGATTTCAGGAGTAATATTTACCAATGCACTTGTATACAAAGAATTGGGACTAGTTGAAGATGTGGGACTAACAGACTATCTGGACTATTATGTATCTGATATGATGCAGAAGGACAAACGCATTGTCTATCTGATAGTCCTTGATCCTAAGGGGAGGGTGCTTTCCCATAGTAATATAAAGGAATACGGGAAGGTATATACTGATCCCGTAACAAAGCGTGCACTTGAGGCAACTGAGATACTGGTTCAATACGTAAAGGATGCCAATGGTAACGAGATGGTTGACGTTGCCGCTCCCCTGAGGATTAGCACTAAGAATTGGGGAGTATGTAGGATAGGTTTTTCTCTAAAACAGGTTAAGGAGGGGATAGCATCACTGAGAAATGAAATGATATCTATGATATCCATAATGCTTCTGGGCTCTTTGATTGTTATCGGCATAGCAGGAAAGGCCTTTGCTACTCCTCTGGTAAGATTAGCTAAGGTGATGGATCAAATTACTGAAAAGGGTGATCTGGAAATTCAGGTTCCAGAACTTAAGCCTCGAAATGATGAGATAGGCAAGCTACAGGCCAGCTTTACCTGGATGATCAAGCGACTACGAGAGGCAAATAGGGAGAGAATGCGGACCATGGATCTCATGTGCCAGACAGAAAAGATGGCTACGGTAGGCAATCTTGCTGCTGGAGTTGCCCATGAGATAAATAATCCCTTGGGAGGGGTAATTCTCTGCTTTAAGAATCTTATAGAGAGCGACATGGATGAGGAGACTCGAAAGATTCACATTGAAGTAATTAATTCTGGTCTTTTAAAGATTCAAAAGACTGTAAAAGAGCTTTTGGATTTTGCAAGAAAGACCCCCATGGCAAAAGTGCCTTCATCTGTGAATTCTATTCTTGATGAGAGCATTAGGCTTGTGGATTGCATGTTAGCTAAGAGAAATATAAAAATAATAAAAGATTTTTATGTTGACATGCCGACAGTACTTGTTGATCCTGGCAAGATTGAACAAGTTATTATAAATATTATCATTAATGCCGTCCATGCTATGGGCGAAAATGGTACGCTGTTTATTTCTACAGCGGTTGAAGATGATATGTGCGTTATTTCGATTAAGGATACAGGTCCAGGAATAGATCCAAAGATCTTATCGCGGATATTTGATCCTTTTTTTACTACAAAAGAACCTGGAAAGGGTACTGGACTAGGCCTAGCTGTATGCAAGGCCATTATTGAACAGCACGGTGGCAGAATAGAGGTAGAATCAGAAAAGGGAGCTGGTGCCAGATTTATAATCAAGCTACCCATAAGAGGGACTGAAAAGGCATGAAACGGTGTATATTGCTTATAGAAGACGAACTTTCTATGAGGCTTGGAATAACTCACGCTCTTAGTGGAGCTGGGTATGAGATAACTGCTTGTGAGGATGGTAAGCAGGGAGTCAAGGCCTTAGGCCAGAGGAGATTTGACCTGGTAATAACTGATTTGAGATTACCTGGCCTAAATGGTATGGAAGTGCTTTCTAAGGCAAAGGAGATGTATCCTGATATAGGAGTAATCATAATAACGGCTTTTCCAGAGATAGAGACTGCTGTTTCCGCCATAAAACAAGGGGCCTTTGATTATATCAGCAAGCCTTTTACAAACGAGGCTCTGTTGATAGTAATAGAAAGGGG
>NZ_MAGO01000022.1 GCF_001687335.1 Dissulfuribacter thermophilus
CTTGGATTTATGTATATGTTTGGCCTTGGGGTGTCACAGGACTACGCCAAAGCGGCTTA
Organism: Dissulfuribacter thermophilus; assembly: GCF_001687335.1. Taxonomy (NCBI): domain Bacteria; kingdom Pseudomonadati; phylum Thermodesulfobacteriota; class Dissulfuribacteria; order Dissulfuribacterales; family Dissulfuribacteraceae; genus Dissulfuribacter; species Dissulfuribacter thermophilus. The sequence goes on from NZ_MAGO01000022.1 coordinate 60, forward strand.
CTGGTATCAAAAGGCCGCGGAAAAGGAGGATCCTGACGCCATGTACTACCTTGCATTTATGTATCATCTTGGCCATGGCGTGTCACAGGACTACGCCAAGGCGTTTTACTGGTATCAAAAGGCCGCGGAAAAGGGGGAGCCTAAGGCCATGAACTCCCTTGGATCTATGTATAAGCTTGGCCATGGCGTGTCACAGGACTACGCCAAAGCGGTTTACTGGTACCGGAAGGCGGCGGAATTGGGGGACTCTTGGGCCATGTACCACCTGGGACAGATGTATGAGAATGGCCAAGGAGTACCCCAAAGCTATGAGAAGGCGGTTTACTGGTACCGGAAGGCGGCGGAATTGGGGAATAAGACCGCCAAGGCAAAACTGCAAAGGGACAAAAAAAAATACTGACTTATACTCCTTCAGGACGACCCGGGGCCGCCACTTGCTTCATAGCCACGGCCGCCTACGGTACTCCCTGGGAGAAACACGTGGTGACGCTCAGGATGTTCGGGGATAATGTTTTATTACAAGATCAGTCTACCGCTGGCCGAGGCCATAAGCCACAGCCAAAGAGCACGGCTGGCGGTGAGGTGCCTTCTTACGCTAGTTGTAATCCTTGCGGGCGCATCCCTTGGCCATTCTATGGACATTGATTGCCATTATAACAGGCCTTTTGTTCCTCTTATGTATGGCTGTAGCAATCCGCAAGGCAATGGCGGCGTGACGCAGAGTAGTTTAAAGAGCGAAGCGACAAATCCATCACTTTTCTGTCATCTCAAGGGGGGTGAGGGCTTTTTGCGAATCTATCATTTTTTGAATTGAATAAAATCTGGAAACGGCACTCTATAGTACCTGAGTACATGGCAGGCCCGGATTATTGGCTTCAAATGCCAAGGGAAAAACAGCGTGATATTGACGCACCATTTGGCTAAAGGATTTTTTTTGAGCGTTTTCAGGGGGGAAGGATGTATCGGAAAAACTGGATGATATGGGACACGGTTAGGTTCGCAGTCATTGGTGCCATTGCCGCCCTTGTGGCGGTTTCGGCCGGATGCGCGCCGCCTGCCAATAGGGCCAGCCATGAATATGATGCCAGGGCCCTTCCTCTTTCAGCGGCCATAGATCAGTTGTCCCGGGACCTAGTTGCCTCGGCAAGGGGGAAGTCGGTGGGCAAGCTGGCGGTGGCGGATTTCGCGGGCCCTGGAGCCGGAATTTCGGCTCTTGGCGGTTATCTGTCGGACAAGTTGAGCGTGCGGCTTTACTCCACCGGGGCCTTTCCCGATTTCATGGAACGCAGACAACTGAAACAGGTGCTGTTGAGCATAAAAAAGGAGCACAGCGGCTATTTCAACCAGGATACCGTGCAGCGGTTCGGGAAAATGATAGGAGTAGACTGCATGGTCATAGGGTTGATGGACGATCTCGGCCCTGTGGTTGACGTAACGGCCAAGCTAGTGGAGTCAGGAACCGGACGCCTGCTGGCAATGGCCGAAACCCAGATAATAAAGGATGAAGTGGTCAGGGAGCTGCTGGCAAGGAGGCACGATACCACTCTCACCGTGACAGTTGAACCCGCTGTAAACGGCATAGTGGTGGCCTGCGGTATAAGAGGTGAACTGAACCAGGGAGTGGCTGTGATAAAGGGGCTGCCTCCAGGGACGTGCCAGGTGCTGATACGGCCCGATGGGCATGACCCTGTAAACAAGACCGTGGAGATCAGGGACCAACCTGAGTCCCTTACCATGCGGCTGGCCAACAGGCGCTTTAACGTGAGTTTCATGGTCAATCCGCCCACGGCCACCCTGGTGGTGGACGGCCGGGAGATTGCCCTTAATGAATACGGCTTTGCCTCTGTAAAAGGCCTGGAGGCAGGGGAGCATATTTACAAGGTACAGGCCAAGGATCACAAGGGACGTATGGGTACCTTTGATCCTTCGCTGAACCACAGGGTTGTCATCAACCTGGAGGCTTCGGACCCGGTGCTTTCCATAGGCAATGCCCTGGCGGCCAGGGTACGGAAGCTGGCAAGCTCGCAGGATTTCCAGGTGAAGGTGTGGACCGAGAAAAAAAGTTACAGGATAGGGGAGCCGATCCGTTTTTTCTTCAGGGCTGAAAAGGACTGCTACCTGAACCTCATAGACATCAATTCCAAGGGAGAGATAAACCTGCTGTTTCCCAACAGGTTCGATTCAAACAACAGGATAAGGGGCGGCGTGACCTACATCATTCCCGGCAGGGGGTACGGTTTCGACCTGGAGGCTGCGCCGCCGGCAGGCATGGATCACATTTATGCCATAGCCAGCACCGAGCCCATTGATATATTTGGAAATGATTTTACCCGCGAGGCTTTTATCTCTGTCTCTAGGGGCGATTCCCGGGGTATTGAAGTCAAAACGAAGTTAAACGAGGTAAGGCTGGACAGTGCCGCCTTTATTACCGTCAACATCCGGCCATGAACCCAGATTATGCACTTTAAACTCGCATCTTCGGCAAACCTGCGAGCTGCATAATCCGGGATGAATTACAGGTCATGGCACAGAGATCGGGGTGCTTGATATGAATCTCAAGACAGGGTCAACAGGCAGGGGAAAATTTAGGAAGTTTTTTTTCCTGTTTACCGCACTGCTCCTCGTGGCTTTTCAACAGTCATGGGCCGGCGGCATTGGTAACAGTCCGGTGAGAGCCACAGGGGTCGCGGAATTAAAGGACGGCAACCTGGCCGGGGCACGCAGGGCGGCGCTGGAGGACGCCCTCAGACAGGCGCTAGAGCAGGGAGTGGGAATGTTGATGCATTCAGTGAGCATCTTCAAGGATGACCGGCTCATGGAAAGGATCTATGCCGATGTCCATGGGTGCATTGGCAGTTACAGGATAATAGATGAAAAGGTGTCAGGGGGGCTCTGCACGGTGACAGTGGAGGCAGAGGTCAAAGAGGATGTCCTGAGAGATGCCCTGTCAAGGCTGGGACTCATAAAGGCCATGATGGACTTTCCCAGGGTAATGATCTTGCCTGGCCCGGGAGCCAAGAGGAGTCAGGCGGCAGAGGCGGCCATTACCAGGGAATTGGTCCGTAACCGGTTCGACGTGGTTGAATCCGGGGCCTTTCCGACGCAGGCCCTCAATGGGGGCGGGGCAAAAACAGGCATGAATTCGGCTGCCGCCAGGGCCGGGTGCGAACATGACGCGGAGCTTGTCATTCTCTACTGGTTGGAGTCTGAAGAGGCCTGGAATGACGGCATAATGGAGACAGTGCCGGTGACGTTCAGGGCCAGGGCTGTGGAGACCACCACCGGCCAGATCCTTGACGCATGGCAAAGCGTTGTGAACGGTGTAGGCGAAACGCCTGCCCTTGCCGCAAGGGATGGAGTTGCAAGGGCAGCTTCCAGGGGTGCGAAGGAGATGAGCCGGGCCATTGCTGCATGGTGGGCTGACTACACGGCAAACGGTATTCCCTATGTGATCATATTAAGGACAGGTAAGGGCACTGGCCAGGATTGCACCGGGTTTGTCCGGGCCTTGGAGGCCGTGGCAGGTGTGGTGTCCGTCACGGAAAGGCGCTCTGACAGAGGCATTACTGAAATCATGGTGCGCTTCAAGGGAGGGGCAGGAGAATTGAAGCATGAGGTGCTGGAAGTGGCGGCGGAAGAAGCCGGGCTTGCTTCCCTGCACCTCGTTAGGTCCAGGGGAAGGTTCATGGTGTTTGAACAGTAGCTTGCAGGGTGGGTTAAGGATCATTGGCTCCTAATCCACCAAAACAAGTATGAGCAATTATCGAAGGGTCTACAGGAAGGGCGGTTGTGGCCATCGATTGGGGTGGCAAAGCCCCCCGGAGCATGGGTGAAATACAAATTAAGTGATGCGAACAATGAATAGGGTGCCTTTAAAAATTAGCAATTTTGTTCAAGGGCCAGGCGCACGAGAGAAATAACCAGACATATTTTTGATATTTTGAGGATTAATTCTTGAGTGCATCGACGCTATTGGAAAAAGGGCAATTTTTTAGAGGTGCCCGATATTGGTGGAATTGATTGAATGTTACGGAGCGTGGCTT
>NZ_MAGO01000023.1 GCF_001687335.1 Dissulfuribacter thermophilus
TGTTAAAGTCACTTTAATTTCCCCAGGGTAGGGCACTTAAAAATCCCCACTTGGTTAGTCAATGAATAATTAAAGGGTTACCTTGTTTAAGAAATGACTTAAACAGGGGCCTGAGGATGAAGGGGATTGAGATGTATTACACAGTAAAGACATTATTGGATCAAGGATGGAGCATTTCCGGTATTGCCCGTGAGCTGGGGATTGACAGAAAGACAGTGAGAAAGATTCGTGAGAGAGTAAAGGACGGGGAGGTAAAGGTTCCCAGGATGCGAAAGAGGAGCAGGCTGGACGCATATAGAGAGGAAATACTTTCATATTTAGAAGAAGGGCTTTCTGGGGTTTTAATCCACCGCAAGCTTTGTGAGATCCATGGCGTTGAGATCAGCTATAGCGGGTTAAAGAAGTATCTCCGCAAGCTAAAGGTTGGCAAGGATGGCAAGATTCCAATACTTAGTCCCCCTGGTAAAGAGGCCCAGGTAGATTTTGGATATGCTGGAAAATTTTTAATCGAGGGTAAGTGGCGTAAATGTTGGGTGTTTTGCATGGCCCTTAGTTATAGCCGTATGAGCTATTACGAGTTGGTTTTGACCCAAGATACAGAGACGTTTTTGCGGTGTCACATAAATGCCTTTGAGTATTTTGGTGGAGTGCCAGAAGTTGTTCTGATAGACAACCTCAAATCAGGAGTTGTGAGGTCGAACTTTTATGAACCAGAGATTCAATCAGAGCATTCACGAATGCTTCAGCATTATGGTTCAAGCCCGGTAACTTGTAGGGTTAGGCGTCCAGAAGAGAAAGGGAAGGTAGAGTCTGGTATCAAGTATGTAAAAAGATCTTTCTTGAAGGGGCTTGATAGCAGGGAGCTTTCAGGAGCAAGAACAGAGCTCAAAAGATGGCTCGATGAAGTATGCAATAGCCGTGTTCATGGTACTACCCGCAAGCTCCCCAGGGAGGAGTTTGAGAGAACGGAAAAGAGAGCTCTTAAGCCATTGCCATTAAGGAGATATGAGGTTCCATTTTTATCCAAGCGAAAGGTCAATGCCTATAGCCATGTATACTACAAATATAATTATTATTCTGTTCCCTATAGGTATGTAGGCAAAGAAGTAAGTTTAAAGGCCACCTCCCACCTATTGCATATTTTTGACAAAGACCTAAGTGAGATAGCCGTTCATATAATCTCCAATGGCAAGGGGGAGTTTATAACAAATAAGAGCCACATTCCAGACTATAAGCTGCCCAAGCCCCGGTCCTATTATGAGGCCAAGTGTAAAGAGATAGGGCCATTTGTGCTGGATTTTTTAAACCATCTTGAGAAAGCTTTTCCCCAGAGTTGGCGGAGATCAATCCAGGGAGTTTTATCTTTAGGCCAAAGTTTTGACCCTGATGTATTAAACAAGGCCTGTGAAAGGGCCATACTTTTTGGAGCCATAAGCTATAGATCAGTCAAGAGGATATGCGAAAACGGCCTCTATGTTTCTAGTGACACAAGAGGATCAACAGTCACTGGATCAGGTTTTGCCAATGACTTGTCAATATATGACAGGTTGGCTGGAGGTGAAGGCCCATGGAAATAATAAAACAGCTTCAAGGCCTTAAGCTATCTGGAATGGCCAAGAGCATAGAGGCCAGAAACCAGTATGCCATTGAAAACAATCTCTCTTACCTGGATTTTATATCA
>NZ_MAGO01000024.1 GCF_001687335.1 Dissulfuribacter thermophilus
TAGTGTCAACTTTTTTGTGTAAAATTGTTCCAAGCTATTTCCCTCATGAATGGTAGATTTTTACGCACTTTTCCAATAGGGTTTGATCTCCAATGTAGTTCCATTCTTAAAGAGATAAAAGCGAGAAGACGGTAACAGGCTGCTTCTCCAGCTACTATCTCCATGGATTTTGTTCTTCGTTTAAACTCTTTGTTCAACCTTTCAATTATATTGGTAGTCCGTAAGGATATCCATTCCTCTTCAGGAAAGCTGAAGAAGGTTAAACAGGCATCCAGAGATCTTTCTAGACAAGAAACAGCTGAGGGAAGAGCATTTTCCCATGTTTCTTTGAACTGCTCGTAAAACGCCAAAGCCTTCTTTTTAGAAGAGGCATAGAAAATGGAACGAAGGTCATCTGCTACTTCCTTTTTGTACTTCTTGGGCACCTTGGCCAATACATTCCGTGCAACATGCACCTGGCAACGTTGCACTTTTGCTTTGGGAAACTCTTCCCTAAATACTGTTTCCAGACCTGTAAGACCATCCATGACACCTAAAGTAACACCCTGGGATTTAAGGCCTCTTGCTTTTAAATCCTTGAAAAACTCGCGCCAGCTAGTGGCTGATTCTTTATCCCCTGATTGTAAGCCCAGTACCAGCCTATGGCCTAAATCTGTAACGCCGATTGCTACTAGAACAGGTACAATCTCAATATCCCGCTTGATGCGCATACGAAAATTGACCCCATCTACAAAGATGTATTTCACACTCTCCTTGGACAAATCCCGCATGCGCCATCTCTCAACAGCCTCTGACAACTCCACATTGGCACTGCTGATCTCTGTGGGAGAAATCTTCCTGCCTATGAGCCTACGGGATAACATAGAAAGACTCCTGGTACTAATACCCGTTAAAAACATCAGGCTAAGGTCCCTGGCTATCTCCTCTTCATACTGCTTGCTACGGGGAATAATCTGGGTCTTGAATTCTCCCTTCCGATCTCTGGGTACACGTACAAAAACATCGCCTATGCCCTTCAGTGTAAAATGACGGCTGTAAGATCCATTACGATGATTAGTTTCATTGCCTTTACGTTCATAGGGTCCTCTACCAAGAAAATGGGTCAACTCCGCATTCATCAGTGCAGTCAAGTATTGTCCTACAGTCTCTTGGATATTGAAACGAATCATCTCAAAAAGCTTCTCTGGCCGCTGTTGAATCTCATTGAAGATTTCTATAACCTCTGGTACGCTGATCTCTACTTTCAAGGCACTTCTCCTTTCGGTTTGTTTTTTTGGCTGTCAAACCACTACAAGGAAAAGTGCCTTTTTTCTACCCCCTCTTTAATTTCACACAAATAACTTTACACTGCCACTT
>NZ_MAGO01000025.1 GCF_001687335.1 Dissulfuribacter thermophilus
AACCTCTAGGAATTCATTTTTTATAAATTTGTCTAAAAAGATGGCCCACAACTCTCTGTACATCACTGTGAGATTAACTTTTTCGTCCACAATTTATTTTTTTTTTTTTGGCCTCATTTCATCTTAACTGAGGCCTACCTGATGGTGTTCTAACATATTACCCCGCTCTTGATACTAGTAGACTATATCGATCCAGGTTGTAGGATAAATTCCTTAACCCTATCTTGATCCAAGCTCGCGCTAATCCTATGGTTCGAACAATCAGTGTCCCCGCTCTTTGAAGCTGGACTCCAAATACGTGTTCTATCCTGGAACGTATCCTAGATTTCGTCCGGTTCCCTCGCTTCTCTTTTTGCGTCAGTTTGTCATAACGACAGCCCTTCCGCTGAATGTGTTCTTTAAATCCATTGAGGCATAAATACAAAAGATTCTTCCTGCTCCTATAGGCAGAGTCAGCCCATACCTTACGGCTTGTGTTATGATCATCCAAAACATCCTTCAATACTTGACCGTCATGCACAGATGCATCTGTCACTACAAATTTCCTGATAAATTTATGCTCTACATCTATGGAAACATGGTTCTTGTACCCAAAATATGCTTTTCCATGCTTTCTTGTCCAGCGAGCCTCTGTGTCCTTTTGCCTACGTTGGGCATCGGACCATCCATCCACTTCCTCACCAGATTTAATCTTGGCATTCTGATCACGATTGTTCTTCTGCTTTGGAACAGATACTATACTGGCATCCACTATTTGGCCCTTACGAGCTTCAAAACCATGCTTTCTGAGAAAACTATCAAACTGATGGAACAACTCCGGCAAGATACCGGCTTCTTTGAGCTGTTCCCTGAAAAGCCAAATTGTCTTGGCATCTGGTACACGGTCACCTATGCCTAAACCTAAAAATCTCATGAAAGATAGACGATCCAATATCTGCATCTCGGTGGCATCATCTGATAGATTATACAAAGACTGCAAAATCAGAATCTTGAACATGAGCACTACATCGAAAGGCTTACGGCCTGCATTGGACTTCCTTTTCTTCTGCCTGATCTTCTCCAAAATAGGCCGAAAAGTTTCCCAGTTTACTACTTCGTTAAGCCGTTTGAGAGGATCACCATTTTGATCAATCTTATTAAGTCGTATGCTTACATCAAACATCCCTATTTGCTGCATCATTTTACTCCTGAATGCTCGTATTTTCAGGAAGTTATTATATATTATACCCTCAAAAATTGCGTTGAATTTTTAGAGGTA
>NZ_MAGO01000026.1 GCF_001687335.1 Dissulfuribacter thermophilus
ACTTAGTTGCAATAGGCATTATTAGTCCATGAAACATTTTTATAAAACATCCTGTTTTTGGCCAGCTCAAATCGGGCCATCCATGGCCCGCCCCTTCGGGCGCCTTTGGCGTTTGAGCTGGTTCTTTTTATGAGTATCGGCAATGAGTTTATTTTGGAATTTTTTCTTTCAGGTTTTTCATACGGTAACTTGGACCTATTATTTTTATTATATGGCAGTGATGAACCAGCCTGTCTATTATGGCTGATGCCAGTACCTGGTCACCAAACACATTGGCCCAGTCTTCAAAAGACCTGTTAGTGGTGATTATTATTGAGCCATTTTCGTGACGTCTTTTTACTATTTCAAAAAACTCATCCACAGCGTCTTGAGGGACCTTCTTAAAGCCTATTTCATCAATAATAAGGAGGTCCAATGAGACAAGTTCTTTGAATATCTTATTGTAGGTGCCATCTCCTCTTGAGGCTGTGAGCATAGTCAACATATCAGTCATACACAACATCTTTACTTTGTATCCCCTTTTTAAGGCCTCAAGTCCAAGGGCATTTGCAAGGTGAGTCTTGCCTACACCAGGATTCCCCATGAAGATGATGTTTTCTTTTTCGGTGATAAATCTTAGACCCTGAAGATCTAGGATCTTCTTTTTGTTTAGCTTTGGTTGAAAGCTAAAATCAAAGGCCTCTAACCCCTTGGAAGGGTCAAGTTTTGATTGTCTAAGACGCTTTATGTAGGAATTTGAAGCCCTGTTTGAATATTCATCTTCAAGGAGCAA
>NZ_MAGO01000027.1 GCF_001687335.1 Dissulfuribacter thermophilus
TTCAGAAATAAGCCTGATTCTATAGCTTGAACCAGAATCGGTACTATAAAGCTCTGCACGAATGCCTAACTTCTGAAGCTCTTCATTGTTATTAATGGCATTTAAAAGGGTAAGATCCTCATCATTGGCCTGAATTGTAAGACTTCCACTGGAAGCTATATCGACTCCGTTTATTACTAAATCACCTGAATTAATGGTACCGGCAGATATCGCAGCATCACCATTCACCATCGCTCTCGCATTTGACAATGTAAGTGTGCCTCGATTCGTAACACTACGTGTACTTACCAGTGTCATTCCATTTACAGCGATAAGTGTCGAAGTAGCAGTTCCTTGTGTTAAAGAAAGATTGCGACCATCTAAAGCAATAATTCTTACTTCATCAGTATCAATAACTTCTGCCTTTATATTCTTGTACTGAGCAAGACTTCCGTTATTGATTACACTGGCAAGCTGTGCCGCATTTGTAACTATATTATCCCCTTTAGCTATGCTAGTACCATTAAGTTTAAGATCAGCGGTAGAAAGATCATTCAACACCTTCACCACAATCTCTGTCGTGGCTTTTGCCTGTACCCCTGTCTCATTTATCTTTGCATTGATAGCCTGTGCCTTAGCCCATGCTGAATCAGTACTACCTGTGGTACCAAATCCCATATCGGAAGTTGCCCCAATGGTCACTCCATTAATGCGAATATCTCCACTCGACAAGGCCTCAGATGTTAC